>NZ_JAIVFR010000866.1 GCF_020829685.1 Nostoc sp. CHAB 5715
CTTTACTACTGTTTATCCAAGCAGAAGCAAAGCGTAAATTGCTCCATTCATAAGCTAAATTGCGATAATTTTCACGGCTGCGATAATGATCTACTGTACCAACTGGTTCATACATTACGCTATAGCCGTGAAAATTATCGCAATTTAGCTTATGAATGGAGCAATTTACCTTGAGGACGAATCCCGTTAAAAAACTGTGGGTAAAACTGTAAATAGGAACCGATATCTTTGTGATAAGTAAGAAGTCTGTAATAGACTTGAGGAGGAACCAATACCAGCGTGCCAAATATGAAAGGGATTAATAGTCGCTTAAAGCGCTCATTCACATACTGCATCGGTGTTTGCAACTGAAGAGAAAACCAAGAGGCAGCCCCGGAAATAAAAAAAAACAATGGCATGTGCCATTGATGAACAAAAAAAATAAACCATTCAAGGACAGAGCTTAGTAAGTCATTTTTAATATAAAAATCGCCTAATTCGCCTTGGTAAAAAACTGCGGCGGCATGATAATAAATTAGCAATAGTACCGCCAATACTCTTAACCAATCGAGGTCATAGTGTCTTTCTTGGTGATTGTTCGTTATATCTAAATTAGATTTTAAGTTCATTTATTTGGTTTGGTTATAAAGCAATAAGCTTGGATTAAGGCTTAACTCTTTCTCAAAGTCAATTAAAGTAGACGCTGCATCGGCTTGCCGCAGGCTACCGCAAAGGAAGAGAAGGAAGAAATGCTTAACTGAACTGTATTGGGTTATAAAGCTATCAGGACATAAGTTGGCAGGACTTAACCTACTGTGGCGTAATACCCAGATGCAACTAAGTATTCTTCCTAAAGATTCTTTTGTCGCACAGCAGCAAAAAGCTGGACTCAATCAAGATATCATGTTAAATATGAAAAATAGAGATTGCGGGAAAAACGGTAAAATTCAACTTTAATGCTCCTGAGCATGGTAACTAGATTTCAGCAGTTTTCCCCAGATTGCATTGTAAGGATGTACAACCTGTGTATGTTGGTCGTCTCTAAAAATGAATCTTCCTTCATTTGCCCACTGAAAAATCCCACCGCTCAAGTTATAAATGCACTTCATCCCAGCTTCATTAAGCTGCTGGGCTAATTTGGCGCTACGATAGCCAACAGCACAGTACACGACAATTGGGTTGTCTTTTGGCACTGTTGAAAGTACTGCTAAGTCAGGTGTAAAAGGGTCTATCTGCGTTGCTGTTTCGATATGACTCACCGCATACTCTATCTGACTTCGTGCATCTAGCACTAATGGCCGCGGCTTTGCAGAATCTAATAGCAATTGAGCTAATTCTTTGCTTGTAATTTCTTCAACATTAGGAAACTGCAATCTAATCAGAAGTTTAATCAACTTAAACATAAGTGATTGCACTTGTAAAAATACTCTCTCATTTCCCAATATCGGCGACGACGTAGGTAGCCTGACCGCCTTTACTGCGGATCTCGTCGGCAAGTTGACTGAGAGCTTCTTCATTACGAGCTGCAAGGACAAGCTTCGCCCGCGTGGGTTTGCAATTAAGTTTTACACGGAAGTATTGCCTGTCGGACGTTTGGTGCTTGATAAAAATCCTAGAGACTATTTTGCCGAAGTTGAGCAAGCTGCCTTTGGTACAGGTGTGTTAGTTGATGGACTACAAATGATTATCAGCAAGCAGGCGATCGCTATCGGTCTTTTGAAGAATGGGAGCGTGATGACCTCATTTTAAACCTTATGACGCAACTTAAAAAGTGTAACCCAGATATTCAAGAGCGAATGATAGGCCACTTTACACAGGCTGATCCAGAATACGGTGAGCGGGTGCGTTCTGGTCTTGCATGACGACCACAATTTACGGAGATAAAACTGGAGAGCTTTTAATTGCTCAACGGCGGTCAGGACGATACCGAATTATTCGACGACGGCAACCTTTCGGACGATATCAAATTATTCGACGCCAACAGCCCTTTGGAGGATATCAAAATATTCGACGCCGACAGCCTTACGGACGATACCAAAATATTCGACCACGGCAGGAGTTTAGACAATGGCAGATTATGCAACGAGGGCAGCCTTACGGAGGATACCAGATTATCCGACGACAGTATTAACATGGCTCATGCAACTAACTAATAGTTAGTGGTTGAACCACTAACCACTAACTATTGTTACGTTCTAATGACTTGCTACTACCTCTCCTTCAAGGCGAACCAGTCGGCCTGCCAAAAGTTTTTCAAGGTCTTCTAATGCCTTGGTGAAACCTTTGATCCCCTCGTCTAGTTTGTTAGTTGCCATGCGGTCAGCAGCGTGCATCTTGTCAAAAGTATCTTTGTCAACGGATATCTTTTCAATTTCCAAGTTTGCTGCCTTGGCTGGGTCGAGTTTGCGTGGCAGTTCTCCAACAGTTGCTTGCAATTCAGCCAAAAGTGATGGCGAAATAGTTAGCAAATCACTACCTGCAAGTTCAGTAATTTCACCAAAGTTACGGAAGCTAGCTCCCATAACTTCGGTTTTATAGCCGAATTTTTTGTAGTAGTTGTAGATTTTGGTAACTGACAAAACTCCTGGATCTTCGGCTGCTGGGTAGCTATCGCGTCCGGTATCTTTTTTGTACCAGTCAAGAATCCGGCCAACGAAGGGAGAAATTAGGGTAACGCCAGCTTCTGCACAGGCGATCGCTTGGTGAAGACCAAACAACAAGGTAAGGTTACAGTGAATACCTTCTTTTTCGAGAATTTCCGCAGCACGAATGCCTTCCCAGGTGGTGGCAATTTTAATTAAGACGCGATCGCGGCCAATTCCGGCGGCTTTATACTGAGCAATTAAGTCCCGTGCCTTAGTCAGGGTCGCTTCGGTATCGTAAGACAAGCGTGCATCTACTTCCGTAGACACGCGACCAGGAATGATTTGCAAAATCTTTAATCCAAAGGCAACTGCCAAACGGTCAAAAGCCAGAGAAACTATCTGTGCTTGGGTGGCTTTGGCTCCAGCATCTTTCTTCGCTTGGAGTAAAGTTTGATCTACAATTTCCTGATATTCTGGCATTTGCGCCGCAGCAGTAATCAGCGAAGGGTTGGTGGTGGCGTCTTGGGGCTTGAACTTTTCAATTGCCTGGATATCCCCCGTATCTGCAACTACAACAGTCACTTGTCGCAATTGTTCCAGTAAATTCTTAGACATAAAATACTCCGTGATGGTTTGTTTAGTAGGATTTACTTATTCCCCACCAAATTAGTGC
>NZ_JAIVFR010000867.1 GCF_020829685.1 Nostoc sp. CHAB 5715
AGGGATTAGAAATACTTTCAATCGAAGTAGAAGCTATAGAAACTTTTCCGCCCTTTTCTTCAATGAGCTCCAAAGCTGCTCTGCGAAGTTGATATTCTTCCGATTGCAGCTTATCGATTTTCCAAATAGCAAGAAATAAGTAACAAAAACATGCAAAAATCAACATTCCGCATCCCGTTGTAGTATATAAAAAATCTGGGGATGAAATAGACAAAAAATGGGGCTACATCGACAAAACAGGTAAGTTTGTTGTTAATCCACAATTTGATTATGCTGATCGCTTTATTGAAGAACGTGCTTTAGTAGTCTCTAATGGCAAGATTGGCTTTATCGACAAAACTGGCAAAGTTGTTATTAAACCAGAGTTTCAGATAGATATTGAGTTGGCAACTATTTATAAGAAAAAACCTAATTTTGTACTTGAAACATGGAAATCATTATTGCAAGAGCGTGGCTTGCGGGTTAACTTATCTTCAATAGAGAAATTGCGTGCCCAGCAGTTTAACCCGTCTTCAAAAGAAGTGGTACAAAGTCGGTTTTATAACGGGCTTGCAGCTGTCGCAAAAGATAGTAAATGTGGATACATAGACAAAACTGGTAAATTCGTTATCCAACCTCAATTTACTCAGTGTAAGCAATTAGATCAATACGGAGTTGCTCAAGTAGTTCGTCAGAACGGGGTTGTTGAAAAAGGAAACAATTGGGATGAATATCTTTATATTAATAGTGAGGGTAAAATATTTCCCAAAAGCATTACTCCTAATTCACTTAGCAAGTTCTATCCTGCTAGGATTAAACTGCTGGCTTCAGTAATGGCGTGCTTGTTGTGGATAGTTGCTATTAGCTGTCATGAGTTTGGTCATGCAATTGTAGCGTATTGGGGTGGCGATTCCTCAGTCAAAAACAAAGGCTATATCGTTTCTCGTGGCGATCGCTAATTTGTGAACTCAGGCTGGCCTTTGGCTTGTATAGATTGGATGAACAACAAGTCAAACTAATAGAAGCTCTTGAAAGATATACCGAATCTTATCCCAAGGATGGTTGGGGATGGGGTGCAAAAGCTTTAACATTAGACGAGCTTGAGAATGATGAAGAGGCACTATTAGCTTGGGAAAAAAATATTAAACTTGATCCTAGCGATCGTTTTAAATGGCGGATACGGATGAAAGAATCGACTTTAGAAAGGCTAAGAAGTTAAGCTTCATCGGTGTGTTAACCTTTGGCTACCAAAACTACTCAAGCTTCATAACCTCAAAGATGAAAATATGGCGTTTTAATGAGGGCGATTTTCTCGACCATGATAGACACGCAAAACCAGAACTGTGTCGTCCTCCAAAGAGTAGTGAATCACATATCCGTATTTGCCAAATGGAACCACCAACTTCCGCCGTCCTGAACCATCGCCAAAAGCAGTTCCTTTGTAAGGCACATTAGCTAGGCTAAAACCTGCCTCTCGAATTGCCTGTGCAGCTTGGAAAGCAATACTTTCGTTCTTCAATTTCAAAAAATCGAACAGCCGCACAAGGTCAGTGAGTGCTTCTGGTAGCCAAATTACCTTGGACATGGAGACTCATTATCTGTGCCGATACTTGCCAACCACGCAGCCACCTGTTCATGTGGGATACCATCACCTGTTTCCCGGTATCGCTGCAATCGACGCATATCTTCTTCTCTGGTTGCGTCATCACTGATAAAAGTCAAATCTTGTTTCTGGAGTTGCTGCCAATCCTCGCTGCTGAGGTCGTAACCTTCATCAAGGTGTGTCTCCAGAACTTTTTTTAAAGTATCTAAGCTACCGTCTGAGGTGTTAACCCATTCCCTAACAGCCGCTTTCAGGGCTTCTAAAGTGCTGTAAGCATCCAGTTGTGTGGCAATTTGTTGCCGAATATCTGTCATGGCTGTGCTTTCTTAAGCCTTATATAGGAGCATTATATAAAAAATTCTGTGCATTCCAAAAGGATAATGGTATGTAGTTGCGTAGGCGTAGCCCATCGTAGATATCGCTCCCAATCGCTTATTTACTCATTGGACTGCTCACAATTTTTCAAGTTTTACAAGACCGCCTTCGATTGCTTCTACCGTTAATCTATAACCTTCCATCAGTGACATACCGACAAGTGGATCTGACTCAGCTTCATCAATCGGAATGGTTAGTAATTGCTCATCCCAGACAACAATAGCTTCATACACATCAAACACACATTCACTACCATCTCCCAGAATTGCTCGTCCTCGCCTTTTCCAGGGTAGCTCTAATGCAGCAATGAAATCGGGCGGTAGGGATAACCAGCCATTAAAACCTGTATCAACAATGGCGGTTTGCTCATGTACTTTAGCATCAGCACCACAAATACGTAGAAGGATAATTGGCTCGTAGTCAGCATTCACACTTCCAATAATCATTTTGTTTTGTGGATGCGACCAGCCCCGAACCGACGGACATAGCGAGAACCAACACGCACAAACCAGATTTGTGCATTTGGGTAGCGAGTCTCAAGACGTTTCGAGGCATTGATTTCATCAGTATCCATTTCCCAGCCACCTGTCTCAATATCGATCGCTACAATCTTGCCATAATTATTTGCTTCGACTTGTGGGCGCACTTGAGAGTCATATATCTCATCACCGCGATGAGCAAATTCTTCTTTGCTGTAACGAGGTTTTCGTAATGGCATAATAAATCTTCCGTAGTCTTAGACCACTGGTTAGGAAAGAAAAAGTCCTTTAGCGTCTATTTTAAGCTTAACAGTTGAATTCGACTGGTTAAGGAATGCGATCGCTCATAAATTAAACGCATTAGCTTATCTTATCTGAACTCGAACCGTTATCAGCCACAATAGAAGTTGCCGAGGTTTGAGGCGCTGATTATGGAAGAATTATTAAGTTTGAAAGACTTGCTTGTTAAAGGCGATGTTCAAGGAGCATTGCTTATAGTTGAAGAATTAACAGAAATGAGCCGAAATGACATAATCAAGACGATTCGTAGCTATGCAGTGATTTTGCTGTTGCATCTGATTAAACAACAAGCTGAAAATCGCACGACTCGCTCTTGGGAAGTCTCTATTCGGAATTCAGTTCGGGAAATTCAACGGGAAAATAAGCGGCGTAAAGCGGGGGGTTATTATCTCACGCCAGAAGAATTGTTACAAATCTTAGCAGAAGCCTATTTAAATGCCATTGATGAGGCTTCCTTAGAAGTAGAAGAAGGCCGTTATGAAGCAAGTCTTTCAAACTT
>NZ_JAIVFR010000868.1 GCF_020829685.1 Nostoc sp. CHAB 5715
TATGAAGTTTGGATTGCTCCGAAAGAACCAGTTGGGACTTTTATGGATCTTACTCCAGAACAACGTTGGGGACTTGCTAAGGCGTTAAAAACTGTCACTCTCAAGTATGACGGCTTGTGGAATCGTCCATTTCCTTACTTGATGGCTTGGTTCCAAGCACCAACTGACGGTTTAGCGCATCCAGAAGCGCATTTACACGCCGAGTTTTTTCCACCATATCGGACAAGCGAAAGGCTGAAGTATCTAGCGGGAACTGAACTCGCAGCAGGGATGTTTGCCAATGATGCTTTGCCAGAAGAGAAAGCGAAAGAGTTACAAGCTGTGGCTGTAGATATTGAAATGCCGATTTCCGCATAAAGAGAAAATAGGGAACTTAAAAAAGGTGCATTTCATAAAGGATGCACCTCATTTTGTTTTTATATATTTTCTTGAACTATAACTAACGCTGATTCTCTAAAAGCCTACAAGAGATAAAGCATTGAGTGTAAATTTAAGTCTGGCATTTCTAGCAGCTATTATTTCTCATCTAGTGTTTTTTTGGCGAATTGGTATTAGAATTGCTCACATTGACCTTTGATTAGTCATTACTCTCAATAGCTATTTTTTGGTCATTATTCTTAACATCTGGTAATTGATTAATTGTTTTTTGCTGCTGGTAGCAGATCGATTTTTCTTGCTCTTACTGCGCCGTTTTTTTGATGTGAGAGTCGAGGAAGCCAAATAAGACCCATGTTAAAGGTATCTGTACCAGGAAACGTCAGTTCAATCCCTCAGACAGACGCAGACAGACGTAAATAAATTTGATAATCATCTGTATCTATTTGTGTTTTTCCTATGAGCGAAGAAGTCTCCAAAAAACTAGAGTTAATCAGGCAAACCTTGCGTGAAACCGAAGCGCAAGGCGTGCGTTTGCGTGGTACAGACTGGTTTGCCTGGGCGACAGGTGGCGCTTCTAACACCGTGCTGCTTACTGCTGAAACTGGCGTAGCAGAAGTATTAGTAACTACTGAAGATGCTTGGGTATTGACAGATGAAATTGAAGCGCAGCGTCTTAAGGATGAAGAACTACCTGCTAATTTTAAGGTGCATGTCAACCCTTGGGCTGATGGTGCTGCCCGTGAGTCTTTTGTTTGTGATGCAACTGGCGGAGGGAAAGCAGTTAGCGATCGCCCCATCTCCAATTTAGAACAGCCATTACCCCTATCTCTGCAAATACATAAGCGGGTAATGATGTCAAGTGAATTAGAGCGATATCGCCAAGTTGGGCAAAAAGCTAGTCAGGCAATGACAGAAGTACTCAAAGTTGCCAAGCCAACTTGGACAGAATATCAGTTAGCGGGTGCGGGTGCAGAGGCGTTATGGGCAAAAGGCTTGCATCCGGCGCTGACACTGGTAGCGGGTGATAGGCGTTTACCGCTATACCGTCATGCTACAGCCACAGCAGAACAAATTGGACGGCAAGCGATGCTGGTGTTTTGCGCTAGAGGTTACGGTTTGTATGCAAATCTGACTCGATTTGTTTGTTTTGGTGGGCTTTGGGACGAACAGGCCGAATTGCATTCCCATGTGCGCGAAATAGAAGCAGTAGTTTTAAATTTGTGCCAACCTGGAACCACTCTTGATGCAGTTTATCACGCGCTAGCTCAGGCTTATGAACAGCATGGATTCCCCAATGCCATCCGGGAACATCACCAGGGAGGAACCACTGGCTATTTAGCGCGAGAAATCGTTGCAAATCCAAGCACTACTGATACTTTGGCAGAAGGTATTGCTGTCGCTTGGAATCCTAGTTTAGCTGGGGCAAAGGTTGAAGATACTTTTGTGATTTTGAAAGATGGAAAGTTGGAAAATCTGACTTTTGATCCAAATTTTCCTAATGTTGAGGTAGAAGGAAGATTGCGCCCTGTACCTTTGTATAATTAAAGAATTATGGATTTTCAACAAGTATTCGGTAAACCACCTGAAACTCAAGCCAAGGCACCAGGAAGAGTAAATTTGCTAGGTGAACATACTGACTATTACGATTGCTTCGTTCTTCCAACTGCGATTCCTCAATGCACAACGGTACAGCTGGGTTTTAGTAGCGATGGCCAGCATCACTTTTACTCGGAAAATCTCAACGAGCAAGTGAACATTTTAGATATCAATCATACGCCCTCTGGATTTGCCAGTTATATTTTTGGCTGTATCGAAGTTTTGCAAAAAGCAGGCTATATAATACCATCACTTTGTGTGTACGTCAAATCCTCGGTTCCTATGGGTTCGGGTTTGTCTAGCAGCGCAGCTTTGGAAGTGGCAACCCTCCGGGCATTACGCCAACTTCTGAACCTTCCCATTGATGATGTTGAAATCGCCCAATTTGCCCAGCAAGCAGAAATTCAATATGCTGGCGTGCAATGCGGCATCATGGATCAGATGGCTTCTAGTTTGGCTGATACTGAACATATCTTATTTTTAGATACTCGGACTTTAGAACGCCGGGTGATGCCTTTGCCAAACAACGCCGAGATTTTGGTTATTGATAGCGGTGTACCGCGCACACTTGCAAGTAGCGGTTATAACCAGCGTCGGGCTGAGTGTGAAGAGGCGGCGCGATCGCTTGGAGTGAAAGCGTTACGAGATATTACTGATGTTAATGTAACAAAAGCATTAACCCAACCACTACAGCGTCGTGCCCATCATGTAGTTACAGAAAATAATCGCGTCTTGGAAGTATTGCAGGGAGTAACATCTGAGCGCTTTGGCGAATTAATGAACGCTTCCCACGCCAGCTTGCGAGATGATTATGAAGTTTCAGTACCAGCCCTAGATAAATTGGTAGAGATTTTGCAGAAAACAGAAGGGGTGTTTGGTGCAAGACTGACGGGTGCAGGCTTTGGGGGAGCAAGTGTAGCTTTGGTTAGATCGCGTCAGAGCAAAGGTATTGCAACTCATGTCCTTGAACAATACAACCAAGCGGGTTACAACGGACGAATTTTGGTTCCTTCTTTGGGATTGAGTGATGCAGCCTAAACCATCTCAAACTCTAATTGATGACTTTTGAGAAAATCATGGGTGAAATGATCCACCACATTTGTATCAGCTAGTTCCAAATTATAAAAATCCACAGCTTCATGATCAAAATGGGGGCCAGCGTGCCAAGTACCCTCATGTAGCTTGATAAAACAATTCCCCGGAATGCAAAAAGCAGCAATTTCTTCTAATACTTGTTCATTCACATCATTATTAGGAG
>NZ_JAIVFR010000869.1 GCF_020829685.1 Nostoc sp. CHAB 5715
GGCTATAACCTGGAACCGGGGCTGATTAAATTAATGAATGCTTCTGGTGGTAAGGCGCAAAAGTTAGCTGTGGGAGAAGCTGTCAAATCTTTGCAACAAGTACCATCATTGCTGATTTGGCACAAGAGGTTGCAGGAGACGAGATTCAACTAAGTGGAATCCTAAAACCGGGTACTGATCCCCATGTTTACGAACCAGTACCAGCAGACAGCAGAGTTTTGGAAGAAGCCGACTTGATTTTGTATAACGGCTATAACCTGGAACCGGGGCTGATTAAATTAATGAATGCTTCTGGTGGTAAGGCGCAAAAGTTAGCTGTGGGAGAAGCTGTCAAATCTTTGCAGTTGGATAAAGGCAAAGGAGAAGTTGTGCCAGATCCGCACGTTTGGGGTAGTGCAGAAAGTGCGATCGCAATGACGAATGCAATCCGGGATGCTTTGATTAAGGAATCACCTGAAGATAGAGAAAAATTTACTCAAAAGGCATCGCAACTTACTAATGAATTAAAACAATTGCATAGTTGGATTAATCAACAGATTCAAACTATCCCCGCACCTCGGCGCAAACTAGTGACAACCCATGATGCATTCCACTATTATTGGCGTGCTTATGGGATTGCGATCGCAGGTACTTTAATTGGCATTAGTACCGAAGAACAACCAAGCGCTCAAACAGTCCAGCGTTTGGTATAGTCAATTAAAAAAATCGGCGTTTCTGCAATTTTTGCTGAGACTACAATTAACCCGGCTTTAATTAAAACTGTTGCCCAAGAAGCAGGAGTGAAATTAGCACCAAATCAACTCTATTCTGATTCAATTGGCGCTAAGGGAAGTCCAGGAGATTCTTACATTAAAATGATGGAGGTAAATACCCGTACAATTGTAGAAGCATTGGGGGGTAAATATACCCCATTTCAACTACAGAAGTAAATTCATCAAAGTAAATATCTAACCTAAGACGTGTTATTTTCAAAGTCTCTCCAGAGAAAGAACTCTTTGTATCTTCGATTTTTTACAATATTATTAGTAAAGCTAGATTTTCCCTACCTGAAAAAGCCATGACTGAGAATAATCAAGAAAATCAAATTAATCAACCAGTAAGTGAGGATACACATTTACGCCAAGAACCGAACGTCAATGAAAGAAACTTAACAGCGAATCCAGGAGATAAAATCGCTGATGAGTCTCAATCTGTTGAAGAAAAGGCTCAACAAGTAGCTGTGAATGATGTACCAGATATTACAGGCGACAAAATCACAGTCCCGACTTATTTTGTTGTAGATGAACCCGATGGCACAAAGAAAGCACTCCACCACGTTAAAGATGCTGAAGAGATTTCTGACGTAATTCGGGAAGCACGAGTTGACGAAAATGGAAATCGAATTTGGTGGTAGCCCTTCATTGAAGAAACACGGGGACACAGGGATAGGGAGAGTTGTTTCTTTGCGTCCCCGTATCTGTTTTCTTTGATCAAGTTAGTCTATTAATGACGCAATCAAATATCTGGAAATTTCCCCAGGATAGACGGTAATGGCAAATGTCGCAACTACCAAAAAGTTGGCATATTCGAGTACGCCAGAAATTAAAAATCAAATTTTAGAACTTGTTAAAGGCGCAATGTAGAGCCGTTAAAGACCAAAGTAGAATTTTATAAAAATGAATTAGTTTCGGTTAGTTAAAACTCAACGAGAAGCAACACAACGGCCAAGTTATACTATTGCTGTTCGCAGACGTTGAATTAACAAATTTTTTAATGGTATGCCGCCACTACAACGACAAGTTAGTTCTACCGACAGTTACCACTACCTGCTATTCTTGCCCAATGGGGTACATGCAGACAGAGGCGATGTCTACGACGGGCTACGCCTACGCACCCAAACACAACAGCCACTTTTACCAACAATCCTGTTTTTACATGGTGCGGGTCAGAAGGCTGTAGGTTAAAGATATTTTTCTCTGCATTGGAATACACTCTAAATTAAATCAGAATCTATAGTTGTATTAGCATTTATTTCGCTTTGAATTTTTGCAACTTCGTTTCCTATTTCTTCTAGTGAAAACTCGGTTTTTTTTGTCCGTAGCCTAAGCCTTTGATATGCTTCATCTAGTGGATAATGCATTACTTGTATTTTTCCATCTGAACCACTGAGTCCATTGATTTTATCAATAATTGACACCGTTTCCAACTCAGCTTCTAACTGCTCAATCGTGGGCAAATTACCTTGCAAAGCCTCCGGTAAAGTATCTTTTAGCTGATACGCCGAAACACCAATTGGCTTATGCATATCCCGCAGAGAGTATTCAGCAATTACCTTATTTTTGCTTTTGCACAAAATCATCCCAATTGTAGGCTGATCGTCTGGGTGTCTCAATAAATCATCTACCGCACTAACGTAGAAATTCATTTTTCCAGAAAACTCTGGCTTGAATTGTTCAATTTTCAGGTCAATCACCACATAACAGCGTAAACGCAAATGGTAAAACAATAAATCAATATAAAAATCTTCACCGCCAACTTCAAGATGGTATTGACTACCTACAAAAGCAAAACCAACTCCTAACTCTACTAAAAAATCGCGGATATGGTTGATTAAAGCACGTTCCAAATCGCGTTCTTGAAAATCTTCCCCTAAATTGAGAAAATCAAAAGTGTAGGGATCTTTCAACAATTGCTGTGCTAATTCTGATTGTGGTTGAGGCAGAGTGCGGTTAAAGTTGGTGGTTGCTTTACCCTGACGGTGATACAGCTTACTTTCAATCTGGTGAACTAAAACATTCCGACTCCATCCATGTTGGATAGTCTGTTGTACATACCATAAGCGTTCTGTTTGGTCTTTAACAGTATCCAATATACGGACATTATGACCCCAGGGAATTTGTCCAACAAGTTGTTGGACAATTTGCTCGTCTGGGTAAGCCTCAGCGAATGCTCTCATGTACATAAGATTAGTACGTGAAAAGCCCTTCATCTCTGGAAAAGCTTTCTGCAAGTCAGCCGCAAGACGATTGATAACTTTTGCTCCCCAACCTTGCTGCTGTTGGCGATTCAGAATATCTCGCCCAATTTGCCAGTAGAGCAATATTAATTCTTTATTGACTGCAACTGCCGCCCGTAATAAATTCTCTGGCCAAGCGATAGAGATATGCCCTAAACTCGCCGTAGGGTTTTCTGGCGGGTTGGCAAGCATCGCCTGGAGTTTATCAGCATGAGCAGTCGTTGGCTTGTGGTA
>NZ_JAIVFR010000086.1 GCF_020829685.1 Nostoc sp. CHAB 5715
TTAATTGGCATAACCTTTCATCAAAGCATACTAGTGGGCGTTTTTGCTCAGGTGGTTGAGCATATAAATCAAGCACATCTTCCATTCGGTATACGAATTCTGAACTGATTTGTGGGATGCACCATTGCTCTTTTAGCCAAGGTTTTAGCTCGTTTTTTTTAATATCCGACCAACTGTACTTTTGCTCAAGCTATCAACTATTTCAAGACTCACAAGTTTGTCTGCTAACATTCTTAAAGTCCAGCGTGCGCTAAGAGAAGGTGCATCACTACAAGTTGTGGCAATTAAATATGCTTCTGCAAAAGGAGTTAATTTTTGTGGTTTCCCACTACGCTTTCGCTCTTTTAATGTCGCTTCTAAATTTTCTGTACAAAACTGTTTGCGAGTTCGCTCCACTGTTGCTATTGATATGTGTAATGTTTTTGCTATTACCTGATCACTCTTGCCATCACTGGACATAAGCAATGTATGTGCGCGACGAATTTCTCTGGCACTCGCTTTTCCCTTTTTTACTATATCTAGTAGTTTCTGTTTATCCTCGGCGCTGAGTTCAATTTTATACTTCTTACTCATACACTTTTGTTTGCTAGCGATCGCACCTGGGCTTGTGGCTTTGTTGAGTCCACATTGCTCTGTAATCAGGATACAACATTACCCCTCAAAATTAATGGGACAGACCACTAGTGGTAAATACCCTTTTTTAGGTACAGGGGTTTCTCGACGCAGAGAAACCCCTGTAGGAGTTTTGCTGCTCATTTCATTTTTGATGAATTTAATTCGTGGTACATCCTGCAATACGATAAAGATACCCTAATTGAAAGTATCTCTCTATGCGATCGCTGAAAAATTACATTGCTTTTGGGCTGATGAGAAAGTAAAGCAACTTTAGGAGCTAGATACAACTACGCCTGATGGTGTTACAGATCACAACTGGCAATAGTGAAATTAATTAAACTTACTGCTAATTCCTCTAAAAAAAACTTATGCAACACTTTTTATTAACTTGGCTCGGTACTGCGGTGGCATTATTGATCACTTCTAAAATCGTTGATGGCTTTATTGTCAATAATTTTGTTGTAGCCCTTGTTGCAGCAGTGGTTATCGGGCTTGTTAATGCGTTTATCAGGCCTATTTTGCGTCTTTTGGCATTTCCGATTACCTTACTCACCTTTGGTTTATTTACATTGGTGATCAACGCTTTAACTCTTTGGTTAGCAAGTGCCTTAACTCCTGGTTCTGGTTTTGAGATTCAGGGCTTTTTACCTGCTTTGTTAGGTTCAATTGTGCTAGCTATTGTTTCTAGCATAATTAACTATTTTTTGAGAGTTGTTGACTAGAAAGTTTATTTACACCCTGCTGTACTAGTGTTACTTTGGCGTTGGTATTAAATATATGAATCCGGGTGTAGAAACGTTGCAATTGCTAGTCTCTATAAAAGTTTTGAAATCACGCAAAATCATTTTCATACCTGAATTCAGCAATGCCGTTACTTTAGTTAATGACTAATGACTAATACTTCGGCTTCGCTCAGTACAAGTGACTAATGACTAATAATATTTGAGGCTTGGGCAACAGCTAGTGTTATCGCTCCTGGTTGCCCTTCTAGCTGGAAAATCTGTTTAGGAACTAAGAATCTCACTCCCAATGCTTCTGTGGTGGTAAAAGGGGAAGCAGTCAATAATGGGTTTTGAATAGCTGCAAGAATAGCAGCTGCCTCTGCTACGCTAGGTGTACCAACTTTGTGGTTGGTAATTGTGGCAGGGTTGGGGACACAGACACAGCGAAGGATTTGGGCAGAAAAAGTTTTTAGGGGGAAATTGCGTAGGTTGCAAAGTTCTACTAAACCAATTTCTGAGGCTTTAGTGTCAATGGTAGCAATACCTGCGATCGCACTTTGAAAAAGTTGATTTTCTCGAAATACTTGCTCAATTGCCCAATCAATCAACTGCCATGAGGTTCCCCGTTTACAACCGATTCCTACCCATAAAACCTGTTCCACTTGGTGTATTTCCTTATTCAATTCGTCAGGATTTGGTTTACTCCAACAGCCAACCAAATAAATCTCCTACTGTCAGCCTCAACTCACTTGCAAAATCTGGCACAGGGAGTAAAGCTTCTAATTCATCCAACATAATTGGCTGTTGATTGCGGATGTACACAAAAACCGTTTGTTCTTCTGGATCAATCAGCCAACCCATTTGTGTTTCATAATTCAGGCAATGCAGAATATTTTTTGTAACTTTCGTTTGTCTTTGGTCAGGTGATAGAATCTCGATAGTCCAATCGGGAGCTGCTTTGAAGACGTTGGCAACTTGGCCATTTTCATCACGAGGAATTCTTTGCCAAGTAAATACAGAAACATCTGGCACTATTGATCTGCCGCCAAAAGTACACCGCAGTTCTGGATACGCTCGTGCAATTCGCTTGGGCTTCACCGTTAAGTTAATAGTGCTAACCATTTCACCTTGAATTGTACTGTGCTTCCCCTGTGCCATTGGTTTTTGAATAATTTGACCATTGATGTATTCACTAGCGGGTTTCGTTTCTGGTATTATTAGAAACTCTGCCAAAGTTATGTTTTTAGATGGTGTCTGTACCATTTGCGATCGCCTCCAACAAAACGCTTTCTTTCAACTCCACCAATTACGAATTACCTTAGCGTAGCCCATTACGAATTACTATTACATCCTCTCCAATACCTGAATTCCCAACAAAGATAATCCCAACTTCAAAGTTCTAGCAGTCAAATCACACAGAATCAACCGAGATGTCCGTTGCGGTTCCTGTGCCTCCAAAACCTGAACTCCCTGATTGCGATCGTAAAACTGATTAAACTTTTTACTCAGTTCATACAAATACTCACACAAACGATTGGGCAGCAAATCTTGCTCTACACTACTAATAACTTCATCCAGTTGAAGTAAATATTTTGCCAGCGCTAATTCTGTTTCATGCTCCAACAAAACAGCATTGTTTCCCAACTCCTTAAAGTTAATATCACCCTTGCGGCTAATCCCCTGAATCCGCGCATAAGCATACAACATATAAGGCGCAGTATTACCTTTGAAATCTAGCATTTTGTCGTAGCTGAAGATGTAGTTACTGGTGCGATTTTGGCTTAAGTCTGCATATTTAACTGCACTGATTCCAACTACCCTAGCAACTTCATTAATAAATTCTTCAGTTTCTTGGCGTTCTTCTTCTTGTAATCTAGTTTTTAGGTCAGCATAGGCACGAGAAATAGCTTCATCTAATAAATCCCGTAACCGCACAGTATCCCCAGAACGAGTTTTGAATTTCTTTCCATCTTCTCCTAACACCAATCCAAAAGGCACATGCACTAATTCCACATCATCAGGAATCCATCCGACTTTGCGTGCAACTTGGAAAACTTGAGCAAAGTGGTTTCCTTGTCCAGCATCTGTTACATAAATTATCCGCTTTGCTTCATCCTGCTGAATCCGGTAGCACAGGGATGCTAAATCAGTTGTGGCGTAGTTATAGCCGCCATCTGATTTCTGCACAATCAAGGGTAAAGGTTCACCTTCTCTATTTGTAAACCCTTCCAGAAAAACGCATTTTGCCCCCTGGTTTTCTACCAGTAAGCCAGATTTCTCTAAATCTTCCACAACGCCAGATAGTAAAGGGTTATAGAAAGATTCCCCACGTTCAGTTAACTTGATATCCAGCAACTCATAAATTACTTGAAACTCTCGCCGTGATTGTTCACACAGTAGTTTCCAAGCATGAAGTGTATCCTCTGCACCTGCTTGTAATCTTACGACTTCTTGCCGCGCTGTTTCTTGAAAAACTGCATCTGCATCAAAGCGTTGTTTGGCTTTGCGGTAAAAAGAGACTAAATCACCAATATCTAAAGCATTCGCGGTGGTAAGCGCGTCTGGGTAAACTTCCCGCAGATAGGCAATTAACATGCCAAACTGTGTACCCCAATCACCTACATGATTTAACCGCAAAACATCGTGTCCTTGAAATTCTAAAATCCGGGCGATGGAATCACCAATAATCGTCGAACGCAAGTGTCCAACGTGCATTTCTTTAGCAATATTCGGACTAGAGAAATCCACAATTTCCCGCTTGGGCGTTTTTGCGGCGGGAACTCCCAATCTGGGATCAGCTTGAATCGCGTTCAGTTGTGCTTCCAGGTAGGCCGTTTTCAGTTTCAGATTGATAAATCCTGGCCCAGCGATTTCTGGCGGTTCGCAGATTTCGGATACATCTAGTTTCAGGGCGATCGCATCTGCGATCGCTCTTGGTTGCAATCCTTTCTTTTTACTCAGGGATAAAGCCACATTCGCCTGATAATCACCAAATTTAGGATTGCTAGCAGAAACCAAAATTGGATCTACTCCAGCAAAATCAGCGCCAAAAGCCGCAACTATTGCCTGCTCAAGCTGAACTTTTAGTTTTTCTTGTGTAGCATTCATATATAAATTTTATCTGGGAGAGAGGGAATGTAGCTCTAGAAAAGCTTGATTATTAACTTTAGCATTTCATTTTGAGCCACTCGATTCATGAAGCGATCGCTCCCCACCACTTACTCCCCTTCCCTTGAAGTCTGGTAAGCCAAATGTGGATGTGTCAATTGGTACTCTTAAAAATATCTGGAGACAAGCTCAATTGGAGGAAGAGTAATGCGTTATACAGTTGTGATTGAAAAGGGAGAAACTAGTTACGGTGCTTATGTCCCTGATTTACCAGGTTGTGTAGCTGTGGGTGAAACTTTAGAAGAAGTTAAGCAGATGATTACAGAAGCTATTGAATTTCATCTATAGGACTAATATTTGATTTCTGAAAAAGCTCGGTACAACTCGAAAAGCCTAATTCCTTATTCCCTACTCCCTACTCCCCACTCCCCGCCTACGTAGATAATTTCAAAAATCAAATACGATTCCTATAGAGTTTAATTCTATCAGTGTTGATGTAAGGGCTGATAATAGCAGTTCTATCGCACGAAGGTTCTGAGTTTGAACTGCATAATGTAAAGGTTTGTAACTGATTTCTGTAGTTTTTAGAACTGAAACTGAATCCAAAATAGGTACGTGATTTCATCGTACAATACCAGTCAAACTGAAAGAAAAATTCAGTAATTAAAACTTTACATCTGTTTAAATCTTTCCAACAAACACAGAGCAGTATTAAGGAGGAAGACATTAGATTGTATGAAAAATAAATTTACAATTTTAGCAGGTACAACATCAGTAATTTTATCCCTGGTAAGCCAACCAGTTCTTGCAGCTTGGAGTGGGCCTCAGGGTCTGGGAGGTACATACGTCTCAAATGTTAGTTGTGCTTCCTTAGGGACAAATCAGGTTATCTGTGCTGGACTAGGAACCAATAATGAACTTTTTGTTAATCGGTTCAATGGCATTTCATGGAGCGGGCCTCAGGGTCTGGGAGGTACATACGTCTCAAATCCTAGTTGCGCTTCCTTGGGTACAAGTCAGGTTATCTGTGCCGGTCTTGGAACCAATAATGAACTTTTTGTTAATCGGTTCAATGGCAGTTCGTGGAGCGGGCCTCAGGGTCTGGGAGGTACATACGCCTCAGATCCTAGTTGTGCTTCCTTAGGGACAAATCAGGTTATCTGTGCGGGTCTTGGAACCAATAATGCACTTTTTGTTAATCGGTTCAATGGCATTTCATGGAGCGGGCCTCAGGGTCTGGGAGGTACATACGTCTCAAATCCTAGTTGCGCTTCCTTGGGTACAAGTCAGGTTATCTGTGCGGGTCTTGGAACCAATAATGCACTTTTTGTTAATCAGTTCAATGGCATTTCATGGAGCGGGCCTCAGGGTCTGGGAGGTACATACGTCTCAGATCCTAGTTGTACTCGCTTAGGTGCTAGTCAGGTTATCTGTGCGGGTCTTGGAACCAATAATGCACTTTTTGTTAATGCTGGCCCATAGTTACAGAGGTTTTTCTCTAGGGTGAAGGGTAGGCTTAGTTTAGGACATCGGTTAACGAACGCTTTGATAAATTGCTCTCTCCTGAGTTATCCTCTTCCCCTTCTTTAGTAATTTGAGATTGTTTGAGTATTAGACAGGTAAAACTTAGGAACGTGGATTAAATAAAATGCAAAACTTCATCCTGTATCCTAGCTTCCCTCTCCAATATATCGGAGAGGGATTGAGGGTGAGGTAAGCTGTCGGACATAAATTGTATCTTATTTAATTCTTATTCCTTAATTAACCCTTTTTTCACTACCAGCTAATTCCTTAGGTTCGTAGTGACGGCAACCATTACAGGGGCCTTCAGGATTGACAGCACAACGCATGTAGCCAGATCGGGCATTAAATTTGCAGCTGATGTCGCCAATTAGATAACCTACACCTTCTAAATAATAGCGATCGCCTTCTACAGGCCTGACGTTTTGTCGTCCCTGCATCGGTGGAAAATTCATGGCTGCTTGCCTCATTCGTAAGCGCGATCGCGCATGGGTTTTGCGGAGCGCCCACAGAGAAATCAGGGACGGTAAAAAACCAACGGCAATCACTAAAAGTGTCTTTAACACCTTCTTTTTACCTCTTCTGTGCGCTGATTGATTGTCCCTGATGTTGCACTCTGGTTTTACCGAAGTGCAAATATTAGGGCAGCTTTGCCTACTTCCTACCACAGTTAGTAGCAATTAGCAATGGCAGTATGATAAGTAATTTTAAGGAAAAATTTCCTTCTGCCACTTCAATAGCATAACTGTTACAACCTCAGGGGTAATCTGCCGTTGAATATTGATAATTTTAAGATTTGTTGACTAATACCTTTTTGAAGAAGTGTTTTGTGTCAGCCTTAGCCCCATTCTTGTTTTTTCTGTGTCGCTGCGATGCTAATCTTTTTTTGGTTTGCTGACGAAGTTGCTGTGCTAGCAGTGCGGCTTCCCTTTCGGCTCGGAATAAATCAACTTTTCGCGTTGTCAAAATAAATGATTTGTTAGACTTTCGTTTCACCCAAGGGACGCTAACTGCGAAATACTGACAAATATTTTTGCATAGCTCCTTTATCAAGAGTGGGCAACGCTTTTGAGTATTCAGTGTGTTAGCGATCGCTTTCAACTCTAATATCGCTGCTTCTAACTCTTGCGCCATCTGATTGATGCGTTCGACTTGTGTTATAAAACGCTCCCGTTCACTGATGATTTTTTCCTCTTGGGGTTGCAGTGGCACTATAGCAGTGATTACAGATGTAGGCTGAAACAGCAAAATGGGCTTTTTGTCCGTGTCTTGGATTTTTTTCATACTACCTCAAGCAAGGCTAGCTGACTTTTAAGGCATTTTAGCAGCTAATTAGTATATTTGTACTATATAAATAATTGTGTATATGAAATTTAATCTAAGAAATTTTGCTGTATATAGCTTTTCCTAATCAAATGAGCTACATCATAGCCCCCTCATCGCTTGCGGGGAGGGGGTTGGGGGTGGGGTTCCGTGAGAAAGCTAAAAGAACTGCACTCATAAGCTGAAGTAGTCACACCAGCGCTGATAAAATTTCTAGTAGAGTTATTTGTGATTAATTACCTTCTTTATGAGATTAAGAATATACGAAATAGCTGATACCGAAGAAATTATGAAATTGTTCTACGACACTGTTCATGAAGTGAATATTGATGATTACACACAAGAACAAGTAGATGCTTGGGCACCCGCAAACATGGATATTGACATTTGGATTAAAGGTTTAGGAAGTAAGTTTACTTATGTAGCAGAGGAGGAGGGTAAAATTATTGGTTTTGGGGAATTAGAGACTAATGGACATATTGACCGTTTTTACTGTCATAAAGATTTTCAAAGAAAAGGGATTGGTAAGAAAATCTTAGAACAGCTTGAATCAAAAGCAAAGTCTTTGGGAATTGAAAAGTTATTTACAGAAGCCAGTATTACAGCCAAACCTTTTTTTGAAAGCCAGAACTTTATTGTTGTGAAACAGCAAGAGGTAGAACGTAGAGGGCAAAAGCTAATAAATTTTATCATGGAAAAATCAATTGAATAATTACACCGAAATATTACGATGTTGATAAGGAATATCGTGATGTTCATAAGGAATATCGTGATGTTGGTTATGAATGTCGTGATGTTGGTTATGAATGTCGTGATGTTCATAAGGAATATCGTGATGTTGGTTATGAATGTCGTGATGTTGGTTATGAATGTCGTGATGTTCATAAGGAATATCGTGATGTTGGTTATGAATATCGTGATTTTGGTCAAATTGATATCTTGCACGAGTTCCAACAACCGCCTCAGAATTAATTGTGAGGCTAATACAGCAGATTGCAACAGGCGTGAGGTACAAATGATCTTAAGGACACAGCACTGCTCATACGTGTCAACTTAAGCCAAACACTCAATTTTCCGTAGTTTTAGATCCCCCAACCCCCTTTCCAAGGGGGCACTCGATTCTAATTCCCCCCTTTTTAAGGGGGGTTAGGGGGGATCAAAAGTTTAGGGTGCTAATAGAGAGAACCCCAAAGACTTACGCTGTATGGTTCTAAGCTTAAGTTGACACCAATGAGCACTGCTGTGCCCCTACCTGTGTACTTCATTTAGCTAAAGTTTTCTAAAGAAGACCGACAAAATCCCGTCTGCTTTTGGCGTTCCGTAAGAAAGGGTAGGAAGCCTGAAGATTGCGTTTGCGTTGCGATTAAATTCCTCTCAATAACTGATTAATTTTAATTTGCAGTTTTTCTCGTAATTGTTCTGCCTGCCGATAAGTTATTTTACGCCCTTTGTTTGAATGGTTGTGCAATTCTGCTGGTTCCAAAGGCTGAATAAAGTAATGCAGGCGAGTTCTCATTGCCCAAATTCCCATTGAAGGAAACAGAATTAAGGCAAGCATTAAAGGCGAAATAGGCAAAAATGGTAATTTGACTAGTCGTTGCAATTTTTTGAAATTAACAGCCCAAGGATGTAAAGATTCACTACCGATGCAAACTACTGGCAGAATAGGAATTTGATAGCGATCGCTCAACTGAATAAAACTCACATCAAACTTTTCTAGTTGATAGCGTCTCCTCCAACCCTTCCGAGGACCACGGATACCTTCGGGTGCATATAAGAGAATTTTACCTTGGGCGATCGCTGTAGACGTTGGCGCAGCCATCGCTGCTTCAAAATCATCTAATTCGGCTCGCACACCACCCAAAACCTGCGACCATTTAGGTGGTAGCCACCAAATCATCCAAGGATGCTCAAATAATGCTGGACTTGCTAATGGTTGTACCACCCATCCTCTAGCTTCACTTAATAAATAACCCAAGGTCAAAAAATCCCAAGGAAAGCTCATCCCTGCGTGGTTCATTGCCACAATCAATGGCCCTGTTTGCGGCAAGTTTTCGACTTGTTGTAATTCTCCACGAAAATAGTATTTGACAATGGGGGCGAGAACTTCTTTGCGAAAAGCTTGTTGATATTTGGGATCAAATTCACTAACTTCTGTTCGGGGTGAACGAAAACCAAGACGCAACCAACGACTCAGCAACGCCAGATAAAATCCGCCAGGAATTAAAAATAATCCATATTCGAGCCAATTCCAACCGTCTGAATCGCTATGATAGTGCTGCCAATGACGGTTGAATAAAATTAGCCAGCCTGGAGGATACCAAAGACAAAACCAATCAAACCAGCTAAATATATAGCCTTCACCTGGTACATTTTCTAGTTGAGTGTTAAAAAGGTTTTCGGAATGTTGATTAATCAAAACAATGATATGAATTCGGCAAAAATTTTATGTAAATCTTATTATAGCTTTATAGCTTTGCCATTGGGATATTACCTTAGAGGTAAAATTAACTACATGTTTTGGAAACACTGATAAATGCAAAGTATTAGATAAAAAGTAATTCATGAGGAGTAATAACTAATATTGGTATTTAGCCAAAAGATGAAATTGATAATAACTAATGACGGTTTAAATTCTTCCTCAAGCTGGAGACAAATGGCGAGACACCTGTCCTACTCTTCCTATTATGGAACTAGGAAAGTCACTAAAAATTTCAGATTTAATCCGTGAACTTCGGCAGCAGCTCGATCTTTCTCAGGAAAAGTTTGCAGCCAAGTTGGGAGTTTCCCTGCGAACAGTTAATCGCTGGGAGAACGGATCTACAGTGCCTTCACAGATGGCACTAAAGCTAATTGAAGAAATGTTACAGAAAATGGGCGAACCAGGCAAAAGACTACTGAACGAGTATCTCCTAAAGGCAAAGCAACGGGAGGACTCTTAAGATGATGGTGAAAGTACTCGAAAAAATTGTGATGATGCGCTCTTGGTTACTAACATATAGTGTGATGATTCTGGCAGTTATAGCTGCGTTGCTGCTGACGCGACTGTTGTTGCCAGTCTTCGATCCGAGCGTATTTACATTATTTTATGCTGCCGTGGCAATCAGTGCCTGGTATGGCGGCATGGGACTTGGAGTACTAGCGATCGCTCTTTCTGTTACAACTGCTTTCTATTTTTTGATCGAGCCAGTCTACTCGTTCGATCTCCTCAGCCCAAATGTCTTGGTAAGATTAACCTCGTTCTCACTAGTATCCTTCTTAATTACTGCCCTCTCTTCAGAGTTGCGAACTGCCAGAGGCAAAGCAGAGACAAGCCTAAAATTGTTGCAAAATAGCGAAATGCGGTTTAGCCGCCTGACAGAATCCAACATCATTGGAGTTATCGTAACTGATATGAACAACGGCTCGATCATAGAAGCCAACGATGCTTTTCTGAAGATGGTCGGCTATACGCGAGAAGATTTTGCCGCTAACCAAATGAAATGGCGCGAGATTACCCCACATGAGTATCTTCTTTTGAGTGAACGTTCAGTAGAAGAACTTAGAACAACCGGAGTATGTAAACCCTTTGAGAAGGAATATATCTGCAAAAATGGCGATCGCATTCCCGTTCTGCTCGGTTCTGTTGTCGTGGGAGATACTCAAGAAACGGTCATTGGCTTCGTTGTTGATTTGAGCGAACGCAAACAAGCAAAAGCGGCATTACAGCAAGCCAATGAGCGGAATACACGCACTCTGGAAAACATGAGTGATGCATTTATTACTTTAGACCGAGATTGGCGAATCATCTACCAAAATGCCGAAGCAGAGCGAATTAACGGCAAACCCCGGACAGAGGTCATCGGTAAGTCGCACTGGGAGGAGTGGCCCTTATCAGTAGGCACTAATGTAGAGCTACAGTACCGATGGGCAATGGCAGAACAGATTCCCGTCCACTTCGAGCATCACTACTACTTGCCGTCCAAGTATGACCTGTGGCTGGAGATTCACGCCTACCCTTGTGAGGATGGTCTTGACATTTTCTTCCGTGACATCAGCCAACGCAAGCAAGTAGAACAAACTTTGCGTGAGAAAGAGGAACGCCTGAGATTAGCTAACGAGCGTTTTGAGTTAGCTGCTGCTGCGGTCAACTGTCTCATTTATGACTGGAATATAGAGCAGGATACCGTTGAAAGAACCGAGGGGTTAACCAGAATTTTGGGTTATTCCCTCGACATTGCCCAACCAACTGGTAATTGGTGGCGTGAACTTGTCCATCCAGAGGATTTGCAACGTGTAGAAGAAAATGCGGCGATCGCTTTGGCAAATGGCGATCGCTATTCTGCCGAGTATCGCATTCGCAACCAGGATAATCAGTATGTCCACGTACTGGATCAGGGGATAGTGGTGCAACGGGATGCTGATGGAAAACCAGTACGTTTAGTTGGCAGCACCACAGATATCAGCGAACGCAAGCAAGCAGAGAAGGCAGTCCAAGCAAGTGAAGAACGCCTCAGGAGTTTTGTGAAAGCGAATATAGTTGGCATTCTCTTTGGTGATGTGAATGGTAGTATCACTGAAGCCAACGACGAGTTCTTGCGAATTGTGGGCTATACCCAAGCAGATATACAGACAGGCAGACTACGCTGGACTGATATCACGCCTCCTGAGTACCAATATTTAGATGAACTGGCTATTGCCGAGGCAGACTAGCGATC
>NZ_JAIVFR010000870.1 GCF_020829685.1 Nostoc sp. CHAB 5715
TTTTATCTACCTGTATGGCATCAGCCCTCATTCCTACCTTTTTGTGGCTGAAAGTGCCATACAGGTAGATAAAATTAGCTGGGTGATGAAGAAATTTTGGAAGCTCAGGCGGACTGTTTTAGAAAAAGGATCGCGAAATTTAGAGGGTAGCCATTCTACTAAACTTTCCCAGAGTTCACCTCCATGCTGTAAAAGGTAGAAAGTCAAAACCATCGTCAAGAGAATATCTAGCAGGCTAGTGACTGTAACTACTGCCAGATTTAAAACTTGTCCAGCGATCGCTTGCAATTGTCCCTTGACGCGATCGTTGATTTGCACTACCAGAGCATCAAGGTTAATCGGTAAACCATAAGTCTCAGCTTTTTCATTTAATATCATTAACTGAGAACGTCCAGAGTCGATCAACTCTGGTAAACGAGCCACCAGTTGTTGAGCTTGGGTAAGGGCTAACGGAAAAAGTGTCACACCCAAGGCTAATAAAATCGATAAAGCCAAGAGAAAAACTAAAATAGCGACTTGCTCTCGCCTAGCACCATGATGCTCCATCCAGCTCACGGGGTAGTTGAGCAGAAATGCTAGCACTGAGGCTCCGACTAAAATGACTATGAGAGAATGGAAATAGTTAAAAAATACCGAAAGTGCCCAACCATTAAGAACTAGTAGCGGAAGGAATAACGCGATCGCCCCGATTCGCGCTATTGGTGTGAATGTTTGCCACCAGTCGAGTAGCTTGCGTGTCTGCATTTTAAGCTGATTGCTGGATAGAACTAAATAAAATCTTTCTTTACAGATTATTATCTCTAACTATATGAGTCTTATTCATCCTTCTAGTTTAGGAGTTAGACTAACCCAAATGGAAAATTTTGAACCGAAAGAGAATGGGGAGTGGGGAGTGGGGAGTGGGGAGTGGGGTGCAGGGAAGGTAGGGAAGGCAGGGGGAGAAAAAATAACAAATGCCCAATGCCCAATGCCCAATACTTCGGCTTCGCTCAGTACAAGTGCCCAATGCCCACTTGCCCTGAGCGAAGCCGAAGGGATACCCAAAACACAGTTGCTTTTACATTTGATTCCAATCATCGGCTTTTTTCCGTCCTTGTGGACTCTCTATC
Organism: Nostoc sp. CHAB 5715; assembly: GCF_020829685.1. Classification (GTDB taxonomy): domain Bacteria; phylum Cyanobacteriota; class Cyanobacteriia; order Cyanobacteriales; family Nostocaceae; genus Nostoc. Next base: position 1,110 of record NZ_JAIVFR010000870.1, read on the forward strand.
GGGGTCAAGGGAGTCGGGAACAACTTGCTATTAGTCGTCTGTCTATTACTTTGGCGCTTACTTGGCTGTTGGGATATCTATTATTAGCTACCAAAGCAGCAACTTCAGACTTTTTTCCGCTACGTCTTTTTATCCTGAATAGCTTTCTCACTTCGGGTTACTTTTTAGTAAGTGTCTGGTTGATTTTGCGCCTGATGCAGGGCAAATCTGGGCGTTTACCAGGGTTTACTACCTTAGCCGAACGAGTACTAGGAAAGTACTTATCTTAATTTTTTAGGGTGAGGAATTTTCAGTAGTTTTACTTATTTCCTAAAAAATTACTGTTGATTTATCTATATATCTAGTCAAATCCAGTTTATTATTGCCATACTTCAGTAAAACATCTCTAGGTTGACCCAAAAGAGGGAAAAATGCTGCTATAAGTGTTGTGGTTGACACTAAATTAAAAAAAATAGCACTGATAATTAAGAGTTAGTTATTATGGGTTGATTTATTTGGATGTTTTTAGTTTGCAAATTTACCGAATTTGATTAGTGAGTAAGTGTGAGGAAGTCTGTGACCATTCAAAGAAGTTCGGCGGAAGAAAACCAGTCGGGAAAGGCCTCAAAGTCCAGTAAAAAAATTCCCCTCTCCCATAACTCGAAATCCGGGCGTTGGCTGTGGTTTTGGGTAGGTATGAGTGGGATTGCAATGGTGTCAGCAACAGCAGGGGCGCTTTTGGCGGTGTCTTTAACTAGTACGCCTTTGCAACAAGCCCAACTAAGTCCACAGGATGAGGCGGTCTTTGATGGCGATCGCATTTCTGGAGGTGTACTGCGATTTTCAGAATTAACTCGCCCGGTTAATCTCTTGGTTATGGGCATGAGCGTACTTCCCCCGGATATCCAAAATCCTCCCGAAGAAACCAAAAACCTCAAATACCTGCCCCAGGTAAACTCCTTTGATGGTCTCTCGGATGTGATGCTCTTGCTCAAATTTGATCCAGAGACGAAAAAAATAATTATGCTCTCCGTTCCCAGAGATACCCGTACAGAAATAGAGGGGTACGGGGTGAAAAAAATCAATTCCGCTAATGTTGACGGTGGCCCAGCTTTAACTGCCAGAACCGTCAGTAATCTCTTAGGTGGGGCGGGAATTGATCGCTATGTGCGAATTAACGTTCTGGGAGTTGGCAAGCTGATTGATGCTTTAGGGGGTGTAACAGTCTACGTCCCCAAAGATATGAAGTACCAAGATGATTCTCAGCATTTATACATCAATTTGAAGGCGGGTAAGCAGCATCTCAACGGTGATCAGGCACTACAATTGCTGCGGTTTCGCCATGACGAACTCGGTGATATTGGTCGGATTCAGCGGCAGCAAATGGTCATGCGTGCCTTGATGGATCAAACACTCAACCCCGTTACTGTTGCTCAATTACCTAAAGTTCTTGATGTAGTTAAAGACTACATTGATACCAACTTAACGGTTGAAGAGTTAGTGGCACTATTGGGTTTTGGGGTGCGGACAAATCGCTCTAATATGCAAATGTTAATGCTGCCAGGTCGCTTTAGCGAGAAAGGCGAGTTTGATGCTAGCTATTGGTTGCCCAACAAAGATGGTATTGCTAAACTGATGGCTCAACACTTTGGTTTGGAGTTAGAAGAGGAACAGCTGGCAAGTGCGACTGACCCAAGCTCTTTACGTGTAGCAATTCAAGATAGTACAGGTGGCGATCGCTCTAACCTCCAACCATTAATTAGAGCTTTGGAAAAATCTGGATATCGTAACATCTATGTGGCTAAGGCATGGAATGAACCTCTAGAGGTAACTCACATTGTCGCCCAACAAGGAGATGGTGAGAGCGCCGAATCAATTCGTGAAACATTGGGATTTGGCGAAGTGCGTGTGGAAAGTACTGGCAACCTTGGCTCGGATATCAGTATCCAAGTGGGCCAGGATTGGTTGCAACAAAAATCTATTTTGGAGGAGTTGCTGACGAAATAATTCTTGAGGAGAATCCAGAAGTCAGAATTCAGAATTCAGAATCTCCCCATGCCTAAAGTCAGGGGATTCAAAAAAGTATAAATTTTTATCGCTTCCACGGATAAATCCGGGGGCTTTCAACCTAAGTCG
>NZ_JAIVFR010000871.1 GCF_020829685.1 Nostoc sp. CHAB 5715
GCAGAAATGCGTAGCCCTAAGGCTTGTCGTCAGACATCGCCTGGTTCCCAAACTAGCAAACAGCAAAATACAACTCAAAGCAACAAAGCACCCAATCAACCAAAAGCCCAGACGGAAAAAGATAAGATTACTCGCGCCTATAGCATTTTAGGATTGCAAACAAATGCTTCTTTAGCTGAGGTAAAGCAGGCTTATCGAACTTTAGTAAAAAAATGGCATCCAGATTTGTTTGTGAATCAACCACAACTGCAAAAACAAGCACAAGAGAAAATGCACTTAGTTAATGAAGCTTACACAACTTTGAGTGATAAATAAAAAACTCCACGCCACTTGCGGGATGGAGTTTTTGGGCATGGGGAAGAAACTAGCTGTTTGGCCAATGCCCAATCCCCAATGCCCCAAGCGACGGGGAGAACAACCTCGTCCACGCCACTTGCGGGATAGAGTTTCCCGTCGCTTTCAATGAACAACAAGAACCCCGACTTATCAAGGAAGTTGGGGTTCTTTATTTATCAGTCGAATAAAAAACCTCTCCCTGGTTTTACTACGCAAAACCTGTCCCTCTCCGAGTCGGAGAGGGAAAGACTTAAACTAAAGTTCAAGACAGGGAGAAGTTCGTCAAACTCACGTTAAATATAGAATTAAGAAACTGTTAGGTGAGATTTATGCAACTGCTATCTTTGAGGAATGGTTTTTTGGCGTTAACCTTTAGTGCGATCGCTTCAGGCGATGGGTTAATCACAGGCTGTAGCAATACTGCTTCTCAGAACCAAAGCCAAGCGCCAGAGGTAACGGCCACTAATGCTAATGACAAGCAGATGATGAATCACGGTGGTGGCATGAATCACAGTATGGGAATGGATTTAGGCCCAGCCGATACTAATTTTGATTTACGTTTTATCGACGCTATGATACCGCACCATCAAGGGGCTGTGGAAATGGCGAATGTTGCACAGCAGAAATCAAAACGTCCTGAAATCAAAAAGCTAGCAGACAATATCATCAAATCACAAAACCAAGAAATCACTCAGATGAAGCAGTGGCGACAAGCTTGGTATCCCAAGGTGGGAGATAAACCAATGGTTTATGACAGTCAAATGGGCCACATGATGGAAATGTCGTCTGATCAAATGAAAGGCATGATGATGAGTCAGGATTTAGGTGCAGCTGATGCGGAATTTGATCTGCGCTTTATCAATGCGATGATTCCTCACCACGAAGGGGCTGTAACAATGGCAAAAGATGTTTTGAGTAAGTCTAAGCGTCCTGAAATTAAGCAATTAGCCCAAGAAATTATTAAGGCGCAAAATACAGAGATTAAGGAAATGCAACAGTGGCGAAAAAGCTGGTACAACAAGTAAGACTAAGTAACAGTGCAGATTCGCCAGCTAGAACAACATCACCTCGCTTAAAGGTTTGTTTTGGCTGCGTTATAGTTGTCATAGATACTCATTTCCTGGCTTTCCCAGTCATCTGCAAAGGTTGCTAGATGCGATCGCAAAATCTCAGCCTGCGCTTCGTTAATTCCTTGAGAGGCTAGGTCAATCTCATTTGACCTGATAAAAGTCACAATTACTCGCGTTCCTTCATCTACATCGATGGGTTGTTCAGTGAGTTCCACTCGACCATTACGATATGTTCCTTCAATACTAGTCAACATTTTTAACCTCGCTGCTTGTGAATAGTTAAATTGCTATATAAAACTTTCTCTACCAAATTTTACTCATATTGAGAATAAACCCAGACAATACCGACTCACCGCTAACGGTAGTAGGATTATCTAAACATTCTTCTGGCAATCCAGGACGATAAATATAGACTTTACGCTGCTTACGGTCAATCAACCAGCCTAACTGTATTCCCGGCTCATTCATATATTCCTCCATTTTTTCCTTCAAAGTCTGGAGTTTGTCGCTAGGAGATTTGAGTTCGACTACAAAATCTGGACAAATGGGAGCAAACTTTCGCTGTTGTTCTGGAGATAGAGAATTCCACCGTTCTAGTTTAATCCAGGAAGCATCTGGCGATCGCTCTGCACCTGTTGATAACTTAAATCCGGTACTAGAGCTAAAAGTTATACCTGTACCATCTTGTTCCGACCAAACCCACAACGGCCCAAATATATTACCTTCTCGGTTTCCTGTCTCTGAACCAGTAGGAGGCATAATTACCAATTCTCCGAATTTATTTCGCTCAATGCGTAAGTCACGATTCACCTGACAGAACTCAAAAAATTGTTCGTCTGTCATTTGCATTGATGACGGAATTTGCAAAACCAAAGGGGATGAGAACATAGGGATTTCCTCCAGGTTATGATGCCTAGCTCACTAACTATATTCTCACGCAAAAAACAAAGACGCTAAGTTATATCTTTGCGTCTTTGCTTTTTACCCGAAATCATTTTCAGATTTACTTGTTAGGCTGAGGAGTTAGCCGCAGATAGGGTTTAACTTCCTCGTAACCTTTGGGGAATTTCTCTTTGAGTACTTCTGGATCTTTCAGTGAGGGGACAATTACAACATCCTCTCCATCTTTCCAGTCAGCTGGTGTCGCCACGCTGTAATTATCAGTCAATTGCAGAGAATCAATTACCCGCAAAAGTTCATCAAAGTTGCGTCCCGTGCTGGGAGGATAGGTGAAACTCAGGCGGAGTTTCTTATTGGGGTCAATCACGAAAACCGATCGCACTGTCACAGCCGCATTAGCATTGGGGTGGATCATGTCGTAAAGCTCAGAAACCTTGCGATCGGCATCTGCCAAAATTGGGTAGTTAAGGGTGGTGCTTTGAGTTTCTTCAATGTCTCCCACCCAGCCTTTGTGGGATTCAACATCATCAACGCTGAGTGCGATCGCTTTGACATTGCGCTTGTCAAATTCTGGTTTTAGCTTGGCAACTGTGCCGAGTTCTGTTGTGCAAACAGGTGTAAAATCAGCAGGATGAGAAAACAGCACAACCCAGCTGTCACCTGCCCATTCGTAAAAATCGATGTCGCCGTGTGTTGAGGCTTGCGTAAAGTTGGGTACTGTGTCACCTAGACGGAGAGCCATGAGAAATTCCCTGTAGTTAGAAGATCATACGTGTTCTACTTTGCCATCATGACATAAAACCCCTGTTTTCCAATCGGACTTTAGCGGTTTGAAACAAAATTTTAGGTTGTCAGCACTCTTGGATATAGGGATGGGGGAGGTAAAAATTATTGACTAAAGTACAGCTGTTGTCTGCG
>NZ_JAIVFR010000872.1 GCF_020829685.1 Nostoc sp. CHAB 5715
CCCCTCTCAATGCCGTGTTTATAAAGCGACTTTGACAAAAAGCCTAATTTTGTGTTGAGCAGGAACACAATATTTACTGTGTTCCTGCTTAATTTTTTAAGTATGGAGTTTTCCGATTAGCTTAAAGTTTAGTCTCTTTGCTGAAAATCTGAATCTGAGTACCAGGATAATAGAATTGGAGAATTTTTGGACTTGACCAACCTAATTTAGCTAAATTTTGAGCGCCAGTTTGACTCAAGCCGACTCCATGTCCTAATCCACCACCAATAAAGGCATATCCCCACAGTTCGGGTTTTCCTTTATTCAGGGGTTCTATGTAAAATAGCGTACTTCTAGGAGCAGCAAAGGCACTACGAACTTCGTCTTTGTAGAGGACAAAGGTGCTTTTATCAGTTTTAACAGCAAGTTCAAGGATACGCCCACTCTGGCTTCGCTTCACTACTGCCATAGTCTGAATTGTTTTAAATTTGGCATAGGGACTGTTTTTCACCTGCAAAAATTTCTGCAAGTCCTTGGTAATATCCTCTAAAGAGGTTTCCTTGTGCCAACGAAACATATCCCACTTGCTTTCATTAAATCCTTGTTGGGTATTAATAAATTTTTGGAAGTTCTTTTCATCTGCTAAACTCTGCTTAGACAAGTTCCAAAAATTAGTGGCAGCATCCAGTACAGGGCGCAGATAGGGACGATCATCGCCATTCCAGACATCGCTGAAGGAGGCGGTGACACCACCAGTGGTGGAAGAATAAAGGGCATCTACTAGTTCATTTTTATAGGTTACTACCTTACCCCTGGTTGAGGCGATCGCTTTGTCTGTTTTGGCTGCTGCTCCATTCAGCCCATAATAAACTTGGCAGTGAGTATCAGCACACAACTGATAGTTATCTGCTGCGAACCTGCGTAAATTTCTTAAAGCATAAGTCCGAGCGAGAATTGCCTGGGCTTCCAGCGCTGCTGTTGGTGCATCTGTGCCTATTTCGTAAGGCACAACCCCACGCAAATAAGTTTCTAAGGGTACTTGGTTAACTAGAGTGTATGTGCCATAAGCATTTGGCTGCAAATTCATTCGCCCTGCATAAAGACGAGCAAACTCTTGTTTTTCGCTTTTATTCACCCGAATTAAGTTTTTATCAGTGCTGATTTCTAAATCATTTGGGCTATAGCGCTTACCATCCACCACCCAACTAACTCGCGGTACTTGTTTTAAAACTTTAGTATCAAGATATACTTTGTCTTTGGTAGAAGCTTGAATGTTTTGCAATAGCAAGCGTCGCAGTAAAGGAGTGCTATAAACATCGCGTTTTGCCCAAACCTGCCAGCGTTCTGGCTGGGATATTTCCACTTCCATTCCTTGAGAACGCCATTTATTAGCACTGTCTTCCGCAGTTTCAAAGGTGCGGTATGTGCCTAAAACTACCACTTCTTCAATTGTTGGCTGGGGTAAAGCTTGCATGACTGTTTCCAGCTTTACAGGATTCTTTGTAACCAAGGTTTGCTGCTTGTTACCCGTAAGAAATTTTAGCTTTAAGCGATCGCCTTTTGTGGGTTCTAGTTGCAGCTTGGCTTTAGGTTGTGAGCCAAATCGCTGCACAATCCCAATTTTCAGTTCCATACCCTGAATGTTACTCTCAGGCGCTGATGCAGCAGTTAGTCCCAATAGACAAAATGTGGTCAGCACAGTGTGGGAAAAACGCCAAAGCGAAAATTTCATAGCTACCTGATAGTGAACCCCTACGGGGAAGCAAGCTAGCAAGAGCGTCTTTAAAAGTTGCGATAGCGAGTAATCGATCGTCTTCTGCCCCTTAATGCGGTGTTGGAGCTGATTTTCCAATTGCTTTGTAGTGCGGTTTTTTTGTCGCATGAGTGCTCCAATGATACCATTAGCAGTTTTGCCCAAAGGAGTTGCAAAACGTAGTCATAATGACTATGATTTATTTAGAGACACAAAACAGAACTAGTTGGATAAACTCCTTATGGTTAGAGTCCAAGAAATTCCATTAAATCAGATAAAACGGCCGTTGCCTCGTGCAAACGATCCAAATAAAGTGCAAGCCTTAATGGAATCGATTGCGGAGATTGGGCAGCAAGAACCTATAGATGTCCTAGAAGTAGATGGACAATATTATGGCTTTTCTGGTTGCCATCGGTATGAGGCTTGCCAGCGTTTAGGCAAAGAAACCGTTTTAGCCAGAGTTCGTAAAGCACCCCGTAGCGTTTTAAAGATGCACTTGGCATAGAGAATGGGAGTGGGGAGTGGGGGATAAGGGGGATAAGGGGGATAAGGGGGATGAGGGAGCAGGGGGAGAAATCAATTCAAAATTCAAAACTTGTACTGAGCGTAGCCGAAGTATTCAAAATTAAAGAACTTCAGCAACACAGCAAAAACTGCCTCCCAATTGCCAATTCCCAATGCCCCATGCCCCATGCCCCATGCCCCATGCCCAATGCCCAATGCCCCATGCCCAATGCCCCATGCCCCATGCCCAATGCCCAATGCCCCATGCCCAATGCCCCATGCCCAATTCCCAATGCCCCATGCCCCATGCCCAATGCCCAATTACATATAACCTAATTAGGAGAAAATTATGTCATCGAAAGTAACAGTCAAAAATGTAAATATAGGCATTGACGAGGCGAGTAGGGCTAAAATTGCCGAGGGTTTATCTTGCCTGTTGGCTGACACTTATATACTTTATCTGAAAACTCATAACTTCCATAGGAACCGTCACAGTTCGCTTGAAGCATCAGGAGCGGATATTCTCTGGACAAGCATTTGATACTGATATTGTGGTAGCCGCAGCTTACGCTCATATCAACGCCCTGAATCGTCTTTATCGTTACTTGCAAACCGAGATATCTCAGTTTCATCAGACGGAATCTGCTTTTGTATCTGGGTAGATTAGGAAAGTAGCGATCGCTTTTGCGTTGCTGAATAGAGGTATGAATCGTTGATGTAGAGACGTAAAATTTTACGTCTCTACAAGGTTTTTGGTTGCACAACTAACGAACCGCAAAGGACATAAAGAAAGAAGTTAAAAGGGTTTGGCGTAGGGGGCAGGGGGAAAAAAAGGTTTTATTGCAATACAGTTGAGTTAAAGATTTTTGGTACTGATTTTAGACCTGTAGAGACGCGAAATTTCGCGTCTCTAGCAAGGTTTTTGGGCTTACAGCAGTTTTCATGTATTTGAACCACATCTGTTGTAGGGGTTTAGCATTGCTCATTG
>NZ_JAIVFR010000873.1 GCF_020829685.1 Nostoc sp. CHAB 5715
ATACTCTAAACGGCTAAAAGTTGAACTTTTTTAAAAGTCTGAAAATTAAGAGCCAACAAGCTAGATAGCTTTTCCTGTTTGTCAGTATTAGCAGTGTCAATACAGTTAGATATTGCTGACTTAAAATTTTTAGTATAGTGCTGGGATGAGACTAAGGCTTGAACCAATGGAGCAAGAAACAAGTCAACCGATAAGAGAAAACCTGTGGTGGGTAATTCCAGGAAAACTGGCAGGTGTTCGTAAGCCAACCCGAGAGGAGTTGTCACAGCTACAAACAGCAGGTATTCGTGCGATTGTTTCGGTTATGGATGACCCCTCCAATCTAGATTTGTATCAGCAGGCAGACATTCCTCACCTCTGGGTGCCTATTAAAGGAGGTACTGCACCCAGCCAGGAGCAGCTTCAGGAATTACAAAACTTTATTGATAGTCAAAATGCCATTGGCAACGGTGTTGCAGTTCATTGCACTAGTGGGAGACGGCGGACAGGAACAATCCTAGCTTCCTACCTAATTGGTGCTGGTTCATCTTACGACGATGCCATACAAACAATCCTAACCACGAACCCTGATGTTGAACTGCGAGAAGCTCAAATCGCGTTCCTGCGAGAGTTGGCAAAAGAATAAGTCATTACCGTAACTGGTCAGTTCATTCTTGGGAGCAAGGATGCAGGTGTAGTGCTTAGGAACCGCTAAAGTATTTTGCACCCGCTTCAATGCGCTTGAGTACGAGTTTGTGATAAATCGGTGAATATCTATTGGTATCAAAGGAAATAAAACATGGACTCAATTGAAGTACTTCCTAACGTAAACATCCAAGCTAAAGGGGTAGTCTCTAAAAAATTTCTTGAACATGGAATTGAGACATTTTGTGCAGCCTGCCATTGGATAAAAGACTTAGCTTATGGATCTAACTCAAATAATGAGAATTCCCTCATCTTGTTTCAGGAAAATCGAGGAACTTGTACAACAAAGCATGGTGTTATCGCTAGGTTAGCTCAAGAGCTTGGACTAAAAGTTTACAAGAACCTTGGTTTTTACAGACTGAGCGACGAGATTGTAATAGGTGTCAATGCAATTATTCAAACTCAAGGTTTGAATTTCATTCCTCAAATCCATTGTTTCTTGGAGTATGGCTCATTTAAAGTCGATTTGACTGAAGGAAACTGTAACGGCAAGAATAAGACAATTGAAGACTATGATTTTGTTGTTAGAGTGAATCCAGATCTGACTTATGAGGAAGAAAGAAGGTACTATATCAGCTACTTAAATCAATATTTTGCTATTGATCCCAGATTGGCAGAGGTGAGCATTCCAGAGATATTAGAACTGCTTGAGGCTTGCAATCAGCAAGTTAAGTATCAATGCTCAATTATGTCTAGTCATAATCTAGCTTTTGTTGCCCAATGATCCAGCTTTGCTAGACCCAGTTCCAGTAAAGCTGTATTATTAAGCACTAAAAGGCAGAAAGTTGATGAAAAAGAATAACTCTGAGTCTACACTGGAGCCAACAGTCAATTCCTTGCAAGCGCGTCGTTCCCGATTATCCTTTATTTACGCTGTGCCGATTGGGATATTAGGAGGGCTGATTGGTTTAGGCGGTGCAGAGTTTCGGCTGCCAGTTCTGGCCGGAATTTTGGGTTATTCAGCACGGCAAGCTGTACCCCTGAACCTAGCTGTTAGCTTGGTGACAATTGCTGCATCCCTGGCAATTAGGGGCAGTACGCTCTCCTTTAACCTAGTGATTCCGTTGTTACCTGCGGTCTTGTCCTTAATTTTCGGAGCGGTTATCACTGCCTTTTTTGGGGCAGCAATGGCGGGAAAACTCTCAAATGATCAGCTTGAGAGAATCATCCTAGTGCTATTGGTATTAATTGGCGTTGCCCTGCTAGTCGAGGGCTTTCTTCCTCAACAAACACCAGCCCTTCTACCTGCTACTTTAGGCTGGCGCATTCCAGCAGGTATTCTGTTTGGTTTGGCAATTGGGCTGGTAAGCAGTCTCCTTGGGGTTGCAGGCGGTGAAATAATTATCCCAACGCTTGTTTTTGCTTTTGGCGCAGATATTAAAACAGCGGGTACAGCCAGTCTTTTGGTCAGCTTGCCAACCGTGCTTGTGGGCGTTGTTAAATATGCCAGTCGAGGGGCGTTTACAGACCGCGCAGCTTTGAGCAATACTGTTGCTCCTATGGGAATAGGTTCGGTGATTGGAGCCGTCGTTGGGGGAATGCTTGTCGGGATTGTTCCGGCGGCAGTACTAAAAGTCACGCTAGGGATAATCTTGAATGTCTCTGCGTTTCGAGTTTTTCACAAGGCCAAATCTCACGACTCATGACAGCAAGGAATACTGTTTTCAATGTTGTTTTGATTTTGGAAGAGTTAGTACCTTCTGCAATATCTCGAACCGTTCTGGTACTAACCGATAGTAAATCCAAGTGCCGCGTCGTTCTTTTTGAAGCAATCCTGCTTCATACAATACTTTCAGATGATGGCTGACAGTAGGTTGCGATAAACCAAGTGGCTCTATCAACTGACAAACGCAAGCTTCCTGTGCAGGTTGAGCCGCAATAAAACTGAGCAACTGTAGCCGAGCCGATTCGCCCAGCACTCGAAATAGCGTAGCAATCTGAGCCGCTTCATCTGGCTGCAACACTTCTTGCAGCAGGAAAGGACAACACGTTGAAGTTGAGGTTAAAGAATTCATATTTATATATTGACACTTATCAATATAGTTTGGCAATATATAGATAATCATAAATATTGATGAGTATCGATTTAAGGAGAAATATCATGTCCCGTGTTCAACTTGCCCTTAACGTTAGTGATATCGATGCTGCGGTTGATTTTTACAGCAAGCTTTTTGGTACTGAGCCTGCAAAACGCCGCCCTGGTTACGCCAACTTTGCGATCGCTCAACCTCCTCTCAAGTTAGTACTAATTGAGAATACAGAGGCGGCTGGCACTCTAAATCATTTGGGTGTGGAGGTTGAGACAGCAACTGAAGTAGTAACTGCAAGCGATCGCCTACAACAACTTGGACTCAAAACTCGGCCAGAGGAACAAGTGACTTGTTGCTATGCCCTTCAGGATAAAGTGTGGGTGCATGACCCAGATGGCGCACCTTGGGAGATTTATAAAGTTTTGGCTGACTCACAAGTGCGAGATATCAAACCTGTTGAAGTCAGCAAGAAGGCGTGCTGCCAATAACCTACCTGTTCTTAGTCCGTA
>NZ_JAIVFR010000874.1 GCF_020829685.1 Nostoc sp. CHAB 5715
ACTCAGCGATGGAAGAGGAAATGGAAAAGCATCGCCAGCACCCAATTCTTTCTAAAATTAACTTTCCCCAGCTAAACCGCAAGTATACCTTAGAGCAAGACCTGAGTTATTACTTTGGTGCTAACTGGAGAGAGCAAATCAAGCTATCTCCCGCAGGTGAAGCTTATGTACAGCGCATCCGAGAAATATCTGCCACAGAACCGGAACTGTTAATCGCTCATTCATATACTCGTTACTTGGGTGACTTATCCGGGGGACAAATTCTCAAAAATATTGCTGTAACGGCGATGAATTTGTCTGATGGACAAGGAACAGCCTTTTATGAGTTTCCAGAGATTCCTAACGAGAAGGCATTCAAAGCCAAATATCGTCAAGTTTTGGATGAATTACCCCTCGACGATGCTACAACCGATCGCATCGTTGATGAAGCGAATGCCGCCTTTGGCGTAAACATGATGATGTTCCAAGAATTGGAAGGCAATTTGATCAAGGCGATCGGGGTAATGCTTTACAATAGCCTCACACGGCGTCGGACACGCGGTAGTACTGAACTTGTCACTGTTGAGTAAACTTTATTAAGTAAAATTTTGTAAATCTAGGGGCAACCTCTCTGGGTTCACCTGAATAAAATCAGGCGATCGCAGGGATGTTGCCCCTACTGCTGTTTGTTAGTGATCATAAAATGTCAACACCGCTTCTGTTTTATTCTGATAAGATAATAGCTTTGCTAATCTCACATAAGCTAGAACATCATTAGGTTTTTGTTTGATTACCGATGCACAATTAATTAAATAATGGCAACAAAAATTCCTGTCACAGTAATTACAGGCTTCTTAGGTAGTGGAAAAACCAGCCTAATTCGCCACCTGCTACAAAACAATCAAGGACACCGCATTGCCGTTTTAGTCAATGAATTTGGCGAACTCGGTATTGATGGCGAATTGTTAAAATCCTGTCAAGTTTGCCCGGAAGATGGTGAGGGCGACACTAATATCTTTGAATTAACTAACGGCTGCTTATGCTGCACCGTACAGGAAGAGTTTTACCCGACGATGCAAGAGTTAATCAAGCGGCGGGATAGCATCGACTGCATTTTGATTGAAACCTCTGGTTTAGCCTTGCCAAAACCACTGGTGAAGGCTTTTCGCTGGCAAGAAATTCGCAACGCCGCCACTGTGGATGCTGTAATTACCGTGGTAGATTGTGCGGCGGTAGCGGCGGGGACATTTGCTAGCGATCCAGAGGCGATCGCAGCCCAGCGCCAAGCAGATGATAGTCTAGAACACGAAACACCTTTACAAGAACTGTTTGAAGACCAACTTGCTTGTGCAGACTTAGTGGTGTTAAATAAAATTGACTTGGTGGATGCCGAGACAAAAGCCAGAGTTGAGGAATTGATTAAGCAAGAATTGCCCAGAGTGGTGAAGATTGTCGAGAGCCTACGTTCTCAACTAGACGCATCTATATTATTAGGATTCCAAGCCGCAGTGGAAGACAATTTAGATTCTCGTCCCAGTCATCACGATACCGAAGAAGATCACAATCACGACGAAGAAATTACCTCAACTAATTTAATTTTGGATCGTACCTTTGACCCAGAAAAGCTGCAACAGCAGTTAGAGAAATTAGCACAACAACAAGAAATTTACCGGATTAAAGGCTTTGTGGCAGTGCCAAATAAATCCATGCGCTTAGTGATGCAAGGCGTGGGAACCCGATTTGATAAATTTTACGATCGCCCCTGGAAACCCGAAGAGGCACGGCAAACCCGCTTAGTTTTCATCGGACGTGATTTGAAGTCTTCAGAAATCGAATCACAACTTGTAGCTTTATAAGTTGAGAGTTAGGAGTTAGGAGTTAGGAATAAATAGTACATTGTGGGGGAAGTTTGCCTACCTTTAACCAGGGCTATTTCATTCTCATCTAGTCCGCCTCAGAATAAATTCTGAGGCTAATAGCAAAAGTCGTCTAAAGACGACTAATAAAGGCTTTCAGTCCACTTGAGTGGACTTGGGCTATTAGCCCAGAACTTTAGTTCTGGGCGGTTTATGTCTAGAACGAAATAGCCCTGACCTTTAACAAGAGGATTTTGCCCCTTGCTATCGATTATTATGCGGCTTGGAGCAACTTAGAATGGTAAATTTATTTCGCTATTGTGTATTAGTTAGTTTATTCAAAATAAAAACGATACTAATAACTAAAAGTTTCTAATTTGTCACTTTTAATTCATAACTCTTAACTCCTGTACAGACGCGATTAATCGCGTCTCCTAACTTAAGCCCTCACTCTTCATTTTATAAAACTATGACTATTTCTCAACTATTTAACGTCGCCAATCTTTTCGTCTTGCCTTTTTGGGCGTTGATGATTTTATTGCCAAATTGGAAAGTTACACGGCAGATTATGTCATCATATTTGCCCTTTGTGCTGTTAGCTGGAGCGTATTTGTATTTATTTATCAACAGCATTACGCCAGAAAATGCCCAAGCATTATCGAATCCCCAATTAGCCGATATTGCTCGATTTTTTGCAGATGAAACAGCTGCTGCAACGGGTTGGATTCATTTTTTAGTGATGGATTTATTCGTCGGCCGCTGGATTTATTGGGAAGGACAAAAAACAGGTATTTGGACAATTCACTCCCTTGCACTGTGTTTGTTTGCTGGGCCTATGGGATTACTGTCTCACATCTTGACTGACTGGATTGTTAAAACATTTTTCCCTAAATCTCAGCAGAATGAAACGGTGACGGTAGGAGAAAAAGCTGCATCATCATCTGGAACATAGTTATATATCAATACAGTTCAGTTAAGGATTTTTGGTACTGATTTTAGACCTGTAGAGACGCGAAATTTCGCGTCTCTACCAAGGTTTTTGGGCTTAACTGAACGGTATTGAGTTATATATAGCAATCATAAATTCTTTGTGAAAAGCCAGATCCCCGGCTTCTTAAAGAAGCCGGGGATCTGTAGATTGATAATTAGGAAATCAGTTTGCTTTTAAGCTAATCAGCATTTACAGCAGTTTTCATGTATTTGAACCACATCTATCGTAGGGGTAAAGCGCAATGCTCATTGGTGTCAACTTAAGCTATAAATAGTTTAACTGTTGGCTGACTCACCCGCCTTGAACTAAAGTTCTTTGGCTTTTAGCTAAAGTCTACTGAAGTAGACTAAAGATTTTTTGCTATATTTAGTCATCTTCAGATGACTTCCGCTATTAG
>NZ_JAIVFR010000875.1 GCF_020829685.1 Nostoc sp. CHAB 5715
ATTAATCCTCGTTCAATGTTGGTTCCCTAACTGAGTTGATCAGTTTTTGCAGGGATAAAATTATTTCTGTCAAAAATCTTTAGATTACAGCGTTTTTCATCTATTTGAACAACGATACTTTGTAGGGGCGCATAGCTAGCTGTGCGCCATTACAGTATGTTTAATTAAGTGACATACTCCTACACTGACTGCAAGCAGTACAGTGTAGGCTTCTCACCCAATCCGGCTATTGCTTAGGAGGCGATGAGCTTTATTAAAGAGACGGAATGCCCTGCCGCCCCTAGTTATTAATTTTAACTTAGATTTGTTCGTTTCCTCCATGCCCTCCTTCCTCGCTTTCGCATTGGTCAGAGGACTGTCGTCAACTCACGCGCAATTCATGAGGCAGTGCGGTCCTGGGTTTCCCCAAATAGAGCAACTGCCGTCTCATCACCTCCCTAACGGGTAGGTGAGAGGCTTCTTGCTGATTAAGCTAAAAATAGCTGTAAAATACGGTAAGCCTGACGAATTACCGTTGATTAGTCTAACAGAACGCTTAAATAGTATATTACTTGCTTATATAATTGGAAACTCAAATAACTGCTTATGTCTGAACAATATCGTTTTGAAACCTTGCAAGTTCATGCTGGACAAGAATCGGCTCCCGGAACTAATGCTCGTGCTGTACCAATTTACCAAACGACTTCCTACGTTTTTGAGGACGCGGATCACGGAGCGCGGTTGTTTGCTCTCCAGGAATTTGGCAACATTTACACCCGGATCATGAACCCGACGACGGATGTATTTGAAAAGCGAATTGCTGCTTTAGAAGGGGGTGTAGCAGCATTAGCAACAGCTAGTGGGCAGGCGGCGCAGTTCTTGGCAATCAGTACGATCGCTCAGGCTGGGGATAATATTGTTTCCACCAGTTTTTTGTATGGGGGAACATATAACCAGTTTAAAGTATCTTTACCACGTTTAGGTATTAACGTCAAGTTTGTCCTGGGAGATGAGCCAGAAAGTTTCCGTCAGGCGATCGACGATCGCACCAAAGCGTTATACGTTGAAACCATTGGTAATCCGCAATTCAACATTCCCGACTTTGCAGCATTAGCTCACATTGCCCACGAAAACGGCATACCTTTAATTGTGGATAATACCTTCGGTGCTGGTGGGTATTTAGCTCGACCCATTGAACATGGTGCAGACATAGTAGTAGAATCTGCAACTAAATGGATCGGTGGGCATGGCACTTCCATTGGTGGTGTAATTATCGATTCGGGTAAATTTGACTGGGGTAACGGCAAGTTTCCCTTGTTTACCGAGCCAGCACCTGGTTATCATGGGCTGAATTTTCAAGAAGTCTTTGGCCCTAGTGGTTCCTTTGGTAACATTGCCTTTATTATCCGCGCCAGAGTCGAGGGGTTACGGGATTTTGGCCCGTCCTTGAGTCCATTTAACGCCTTTCTTTTACTGCAAGGATTAGAGACTCTTTCCTTACGTGTAGATCGGCATGTGAGCAATGCCCTAGAATTAGCTCATTGGTTAGAGCAGCAAGAGCAAGTATTATGGGTTAATTATCCGGGACTTCCTAATCACCCATATCATGAACGAGGGAAGAAATATCTTCGGCATGGGTTTGGGGGAGTTTTAAACTTTGGTATCAAAGGTGGATTGGAGGCGGGTAAAGCTTTTATTAATCATGTAAAATTGGCGAGTCATTTAGCAAATGTTGGTGACGCTAAAACCCTCGTTATTCATCCCGCTTCCACAACCCATCAACAGCTAAATGATGACGAACAGCTTTCAGCAGGTGTGACACCCGATTTGGTGCGAGTATCAGTGGGAATTGAACATATTGAGGATATCAAAGAAGATTTTGAGCAGGCATTTCGGCAAGTTAGGAGTTAATAAATGGGGAATGGGGAATGGGGAATGGGGAATGGGGATGGGGCATTGGTTATTAATTCTTCTCCCCCTGCTCCCCCTGCTCCCTCATCTCCCTCATCTCCCCACTCCCCACTCCCCACTCCCCACTCCCTATGATCTACTCAGACTTCATCTCACCGCAAACCCAGTTTTACCAGCTGACAGTGCCATTTCAACTTGAAGGCGGCGAAACATTAACTGGGGTTCAGGTTGCTTATCGCACCTGGGGACAGTTAAATGCCCAAGGCGATAATGGAGTACTGATTTGTCATGCGTTAACTGGTTCGGCTGATGCCGATGATTGGTGGGAACCTTTGTTTGGTTCAGGGAAAGCTTTTAATCCAGAACACGATTTTATTGTGTGCAGCAATATCTTGGGAAGTTGTTACGGCACAACTGGGCCAACTACTATCAATCCAATAACGGGAAAGCCTTATGGCGTATCCTTCCCTGAGATTACAATCCGAGATATGGTTCACCTGCAAGCTGTACTACTAGAATACCTGGGTGTTCAATCTCTGCGGTTAGTAATTGGCGGTTCACTTGGTGGAATGCAAGCACTGGAGTGGGCGTTATTATATCCAGAAAAGGTGGAAGGAATTGCACCCATTGCTGTTTCTGGAAGGCATTCAGCTTGGTGTATTGGATTAAGTGAAGCCCAAAGACAGGCAATTTATGCTGATCCAAACTGGCGAGGAGGGAACTACACCCTGGATGCGCCTCCAAACCAAGGACTCGCAGTTGCGCGGATGATGGCGATGTCTACTTACCGTTCTTGGGATAGTTTTACAATTCGCTTTGGGCGGCAGTATGATGCATCTGAGCAGTTTGCTATAGCCAGTTATTTACAGCATCAAGGTCAAAAGCTGACAGAACGATTTGATGCCAACACTTACATTACCCTCACCCATGTAATGGATCGCCATGATGTTGCACGCGATCGCACAGTTCCTAATTTATCAGATTATGAATCTGTTCTGCGAAGCATCCAGCAACCGACTTTAGTTGTCGCCATTGATTCTGATATCCTCTATCCTCCAGTTGAACAACAAGAATTGGCAAATTTAATCCCTAATGCTCAACTGGCTTGGCTCAAGTCAACCCACGGGCATGATGCATTTTTAATTGACATGGATGCATTGAATGAAATACTAATCTCTTTTCGGCAAAGTTTAGATTTACCAGCCGATCGCTTCCGGCTTGAATAGTCATTTTCCCTATTCTGTGCCTTTTTTTTAGTCTCTTGCAGTTTTGGTAACTCAGATAGGATTGCTATATCCGAACATCAGAGGAATGTGGGA
>NZ_JAIVFR010000876.1 GCF_020829685.1 Nostoc sp. CHAB 5715
AACTGATGTTTCAAGTTACCAAGTAGTTGCTTAACGAGAAAACCAGGTTTCAGCGTTGAAATAGATTTGTATTATTAATGTAATAATACTTAACCCGGTTTTCTGTTCCAATGGTACTAATACCCCTATTTACCGAGGAGCGATGGCGTAACCGCCCAGCGTAGCTGATCGCAGTGGTCAAGTGGTCAAGTGCATTACTTGAGACTATGCACTCAACGATTTAAGAAGCTAGCAAACCCGACATCTCCAATACTCGCTGTGACCAAGTAGACGCAACAGATGCAATATCTGTAATTTCCATTGATTTGTCCCAAACATTGATCCAGTTTTGTAATAAGTCTTGGAGTTGATTTAATTCAACATTATTAATTTCACTTTTTTGTTGTATTAAAGACACGTACAACAAACTTTCTGACAACAATATTGGAACTAATTCACGAATTGCACTCTTTTGTGACCAAGAGTTAAGGCGTGCCAAACTAGCTGCCAATTCTCCTAATTGTTGCGCGTGGGGTTGACGTAAAAAACTTGTTTCAATTGCACTCCAGTTAGGCATTACAATCTTCCTAGCAGGTCAAGGTGTATTACGAACAAATTGCCGGAATAATAGAACAGCATAAATCCGCCCCTTAAGCGGCACTAATAGCTCACTTGAATCCAGTCATCACTGGATGGGCTAATTATTTCAGCACAGTAGTCAGCAAGGAAACGTATTCCGAGCTAGACATGAAAGTGTACCAGAAGCTAAAAAGCTGGGGCAAAAGAAGACATCCGAACAAGTCAGTTTAGTTTAACTAAAGCTATTTGCTTCGATAAAGGATAAAAATGATAGAGACTGACTCATATTAGCAGCAAAGCCCAGAATTCCTGGATCTCGATGAGAGTAAAGTAACTGGCCTTTGCTATCAAACAAAAAAGTTCCACCACGCTGAGTTAAGTAGGCAGAATTTGGTACATAAGTGTGCCAATTGCTCAGAACTTCCACCATATTACGTAGCCGGAGAGTTGCTAATTCAAAGGGACGTTGAAAACCATTTGGGCCAGCTAATCGGAAAAACGAGCCTTTAAAAGCAGGTAGAGGAGTACCTTGAATAATTTCATCATCTTCAATGAGTTGAGGGGCTTGACGATCTCCCCTGTATCCCCGAAAAACTTCTCCTAGCGTTCCCGGACTTCCAAACCCTGCACACATTAACATTAGATTTAGCCAAGCTTGATGAGACACAGAAAGTCCAGGTAGAGGAAGATTGAGACCTGAATAAAGTTTAAGTTGGTGATGTAGTTCTGCATTAGGTTCAACAAATAAATTTTCCGGTGAAAATCCTGTATATTGACAGAATCTTGTTCCAGAGGTGCGTGAGCCAATTCCCACTGCACGAATAGTGAGTTTTTCAGGAGGCAATTTTTTAGCTTTGCGCTGTAACCACCATGCATATTCAAGACTATCAAAATCCCCAAGTTGTGGCCAGACTAAAATCAGGATATGTGAGGCAGTCTCGCAATTTTCTAGTAGGGGTCGGGTTATGCCATCACTAACACACTGAAGTTCAGTCTGATTAAGGATATTGTAGGGATTCATTAAAAATGATTAACTGCTATTGAGCTATCCAATTTTAATTTATAAGAAGTAAGTTGATCAATATAAATTTGTGTATGAGAGCCAAATGTTAAAAGAACTTCACCTCCAACAAGTTGGTCCAGCTGCCCATTTTGATGTCGCATTTGCCGATAGGCTCAATATATTTACGGGTGATAATGGTTTAGGTAAAAGTTTTTTACTCGATATTGCTTGGTGGGTGATGACTACAAATTGGGCGGAGCAACCAGCGTACCCACAGCGAGTCAGAGGTGAAAATCCACAAATTACAGCCGTAGTTAGCAATAAAAAAAATATAAGAGAGTATCAGAGCCAGTTTGATTTTTCTGAACAGCAATGGCGTAATTTACAAATGCCGCCTTTATTAAAAGAAGTAGTGATTTATGTGCGGGTTGATGGTAGTTTTTCTGTTTTTGACCCTGCTCGCCAACGCGATATTGCTTATAATTTTAATCCAAATACACTTTGGAATGGATTAAAGTCAAAAGGTAAAGTTATTTGTAATGGTCTAATTCAAGATTGGGTTACATGGCAGAATCAACCCAATAAATATCCATTTGAACTCTTTTCTAATGTCATTAAAAAACTTGCACCTCACCCTTCCGAATGGATAGAAGTGGGAGAAACAACGCGAGTTTCTATTGAAGACGTGCGCGATATTCCTACAGTGAACCTACCTTACGGGAATGTTCCTGTCACTCAAACATCAGCCGGAATGAAGCGTATTCTGGGACTAGCTTATTTACTAGTGTGGACTTGGTACGAACATAAAAAAGCTTCCGAACTGCGACAACAAAAGCCAGTAAATCAGATAGTTTTACTAGTTGATGAAATTGAATCTCATTTACATCCTCGTTGGCAGAGGGTGATTTTACCAGCTATTTTATCTGTGGTGACAGAATTACAACCCAGGATGAAGATACAGGCTTTAGTAACTACTCATTCTCCACTTGTTCTTGCTTCCTTAGAGCCAAATTTTAATGAGCAAGAAGATCAACTATTTTTATTTAAATTACAAGATAGAGAGGTTAGCCTTGACGAAGTACCTTGGTCAAAACAAGGGGACATAGTTGGATGGTTAACCTCAGACATTTTTGGACTCAAACAAGCCCGTTCCAAAGAAGCAGAAATTGCAATTGAAGCAGCAGAGGCTTGGATGCGTGCTGATGATATGAATGCGTTTCCAGAAAATCTGAGAATACCAACACAAATTCATCAGGAACTTCAAAGAGTTTTACCAGGACATGACCCATTTTGGCCCCGTTGGATAGTTACAACGGAGAAAAGAAATTTTGGGTTATCAGAGGTATAACACAGATGATGCCATTTAACCCTCCTCAAGAACCGCCTGATTTTGATAAAAAAGTGCGACAACTAGGAAATGCTTGGTTGGCAAAAAACCCAGATCCCAAAAAAGGAACCAGAGATTATTGGTCGCCTTTCAAAAGTGATTTAGCTGATGGATTTAGTAATCTGTGTGGCTATAGCGTAATGTATGAACCAGTTGGTACAGTAGATCATTATCGCAGCCGTGAAAATTATCGCAATTTAGCTTATGAATGGAGCAATTTACGCTTTGCTTCTGCTTGGATAAACAGTAGTAAAG
>NZ_JAIVFR010000877.1 GCF_020829685.1 Nostoc sp. CHAB 5715
CGTCACTCCGATGGAGACTGGGCAGAAATCAGACCTTGCTCGTGCACAAGAAGCATTTTCACGCTATGCAACGGAGATCGGGTTTGAATGCGTTCATTATGCACCGCCGCCCTCTGACCTTATACACGCAGAAGGCTTGCCGCTGACAGTGTTTGAACGGTTTACTGAAATGGGTGCAGAATTCTTTGAGAATCAGCCCAATCTTGTTCTTCATCTTGGATGCAAAGCTGGAGCCGAGAAAACACTTCTTTTCAACTTCCACATGGATACCGTTGATGGCACAGTACCAGTAACTGTTGACAACAAACAAATTTTTGGCAGAGGTGTGGCGGACGCAAAGGGATTGGGCCTTGCAGTTTTAGCAGGTATCCGCAGCGCCATAGAAACTGACCCCCAAATCACGCGTCAGATCTCTATCCTGATCCAAAGCGTAGGGGGTGAAGAAGGGGGATCTATGGGGTTCTATGGCACTCGCTATTTGACAGAACTGGGCTATCGAGGTCGACTGAATATGGTATGTGAGCCAACACAGTTCCGATATTTCGACCAGACGACAAGTTCAATGACCGCTAAGATCGCTGTTGATGGCATCGGTTCGACTGATGACGAACCCGCACGCGGACACAATGCAACGATACTTTTGGCTAGTATGACTGATTACCTAAGTTGCAATCTGTCACCCAAAATTTTTAGCCTTGGCGGCAAGATGTGCGTTGCAGGTCTCCATACAGGTATGACCCACAACCGTGTCTTTGGTTCGGGGGTGCTACTTCTGAACTTCGCTTATACAACAGCAGAGATAGCATTACAAATCAAGCAACTCACCGAACAAGCGTTTAAGAGTGCGCTTGCTGCCTTCGTCCGAGATCATGCATCCATTTTTGGATCGGCGCGTACAGCACGAGACGCATATCAAATTTGCCGTCTGACTTGGCTGAAACAAGGACTTCCTGTTCTCAATAATCACGATCCTGAAATGGAAGTTGTCTTTGCGCGCGCTGGAATTGGGCGTCATGGCTTGGACAGTCAGGTACAACCCTTTACCTGTGATGCCATGTGGCTCGGAGGAAAGGGGTACTACACAGTGGTTTATGGTCCTGGTGACCTTGGTGCCAATCGAGCCCATACTGAGGGAGAGTTCATGGCGATTGAAGATCTCGACCGTTACGCGGACAGCATCACCACTTTAATTAAGGAGTTTGTGTGCTATGCAAATAAATGAACAGCAAAAGTGCGCGTCGAGCAACTACTTAGTTGAGGGTTCATCACTTAAATCCTTCTATGCGAACGCCTTTTGCGCTATGGGCGTACCAGAAGCGCATGCTTGGAGTGCAGCTGAAGGAATCTTCTATGCCGATCTCCACGGCTTTGATACGCATGGTGCTGTAAATTTCGATCGGATTTATTTGAGAATGCTACGCGAGGGAAGTATCGATCCGGTAGCCACCCCTATTATCATTGGCGAGCGGATGGCTGTAGCCCTAGTTGATGGCAGAAATGCTCTAGGGTTCGTGACAGGGAGCTTTGCCATGAATGAAGCTATTTACCGCGCCCGTGCGTTCGGTATCGGTGCTGTTGCCGTTAAGAACAGTTCCCATTGTGGCAGCATGGGTTTTTATGCAAAGCAGGCGATTGATGCTGGTTTGATCGGACTTGCATTCAGCAATTTGGGCACCCAGGGAATTTTACGTCCCCCTTATGGCGCACGCGCGTTGCTTGGCACCAATGTTTTAGCTGCGGGTGCGCCTGCAAACCGGAATGCTGCCTACAACCTTGATATGAGTACAGCTGTGACTTCCGCAGGTCGAATCCGGCTGGCTCAGAAACAAGGCGAAAGCATACCTCCCGGCTGGTTGTTGGACGATATGGGTAAAGCCGTAACCGATCCCTCTGCTTTTGAGTGCGGGACAGCTCACCTACAATTTGCAGGTGAACACAAGGGTTATGGTCTTGCTATTTTAGTAGATATCCTCTGTGGGCTGTTGACAGGAGCCTCTGTAGGTCCAAATCTTACTAATCTCCAAGGAGATGGGTCTAAGGGACGCAGTGACAAGAATATCGGTCATTTCTTCTTGGCGCTTAATATTGCTGATTTTAGATCTGTAGATCTGTTCACAGCTGAAATGGATGAGATGTTGTCAGTTTTGCAAGCTTGCCCGACAACACAGGCTAATAAGCAGGTCATGTATCCCGGCTTGCCAGAAGCTGAAGAAGCGATGCGAAGGAAAAAAAGCGGCATTCCTCTCACTCAATCCCTCATGGCAGTCTTAGAACAAGTAGCTCGGCAGCTTGACATAGAACCACCCAAACAAGTAAGTAGCCCAAACAGTGAAGGGGCTACAATTTCTCGAGACAGCAGTGAATTCGATACATCGAGCTAAACAGTAAATCAGCTAGGTGCAACTTTGTGAGAAAAAGGGTTTACCTCAAGAGATTAACAGCCTACAAATATCACGATGAGCTGACCATTGCTACTTAGAGGCATATCCTTAGGCATATCTGCTAACTCAAAGCCACACAGAGTAGTAATGATTCAGAGCAATTTGCAGATATGCCCTGACACCTAGTATTTTGTCAAGTCAGACTAATAACTATTCCTACACTGCTGAGGAAGATTCTTTGTTTTTACTAAGGACGTTTAAAGCAAAAGAAAGCAAACTGTGATTCTTAATAATCTTAATAATTCGAGAGGAAAGTATGGAAGAACGCATTGCAGTCATCGGGCTTGGTTATGTAGGACTACCTTTAGCGCTAGCACTGGCTAAAAAATTTCCTTACACTATTGGATTTGATGTAAATCTTGAGAGATGTGAGAATCTAACAAGAGGTTCCGATACAAATGGTGAATTTTCTCGTGCAACTCTTGAGGAATCAACTCTTAAAATAACAAGTGATATAACAGATTTAAAATCAGCTAACTTCTTCTTAGTTGCAGTTCCCACTCCCACTAACCAATGTCATTGTCCCAATCTAAATCCACTAATAGGCGCTTCTCAAATAGTTGGCAAAGTTCTCCAGCCAGGAGCTGTTGTGGTGTATGAGTCCACTGTATACCCTGGAGTTACAGAGGAAATTTGTGGTTTCACCCTGGCTAAAGCCTCAGGTTTGCGGCAAGGAATTGATTTCAAGTTAGGCTACTCGCCAGAGCGCATTAATCCTGGTGATCGCGAGCATACCCTAGAAAAGATTGTGAAAGTTGT
>NZ_JAIVFR010000878.1 GCF_020829685.1 Nostoc sp. CHAB 5715
CTCGCCCATAGCCCTCAGCTATATTTGCTGGAATTGATACAGCTGCCCGACGAATCTGTGAAGTCATTCCGTAAAGTTCCTCTTTTGGAAATGCAATCGTTAGCTGATAGCAAGCTTCAGCTAAATTAATGCCCATTCCCCATTCCCCACTCCCCACTCCCCATTAAAAAAACTGATGACTTTGGTCATACATCAGTCTGGAATTACTAATGACTTTGGTCATACATCGGTTTGGACGTTTTAAGCAATAATTAATATGTATGAATTTATACGAATAGGTAAATATTAAATACCTTCATGCCAAAACAAAAATAACTGTCTAAAGATTGCTGAATTCAAACCTCAGCAAAATATAAATTTAATACAAATAAGGAATCAATTCCATGTTGAAAGCAAACCGGATATCGATAGTCTTAGTACAGCTTTGCGTAAAATCGTAACGTTTTTAATGCAAGGAGACGCATTGGCATTGTCAACCGATGCATTGGCATTGTCAACCGATGCATTGGCATTGTTAGCCGATGCATTGGCATTGTCAGCCGATGCATTGGCATTGTTAGCCGATGCATTGGCATTGTTAGCCGATGCATTGGCATTGTCAGTCGATGCATTGGCATTGCAGGGTATTGCCAAATTTAATTCGCTACGAATTAATGAAATGCTGTACTTAGCTGCTGTTGCCCTGCTCGTTGTTCCCACTCTCTTGACTGCGCCTGCAAGTGCCCAGACGAAAGTCTACGTTGTTGGCGCTACCAGGCTATATTAGCCGTGAATAACTAGTACGCCACGGCGTAAATAGAGCAACCATTTAAAATCCCTAAAGAGCTTATTCCATAACACTTTTGACTTTTGATTTTTGATTTTTGACTTCCGCCTTGCGGTACTAGCTCGGTAACCGTTCTTTTTAAACGAAGTTATATGAAAATTGATACGCCAAAGACCGTAGATTCATCAGTTTTGGTTCCAGAGTTAAAGAAAAAAAAGGGAAAACGTAATTGGCTCTCTTGGCTAATTGCCCTTTGCCTTTTGGGTGGAATTGGCTATGCCGTTTATTACCAAGTAACGGTTGCTCCCCGTCAAGAAGCCAGCCGCCGGGTGCTGACACAGCCTGTAGAAAGGCAGAGTTTAACAATCACAGTTTCAGCGAACGGAACGGTGAAACCTGAGCGGTCAATCAACCTCAGCCCGAAAAATTCCGGCATCTTGAAAACACTGCTGGCGAAAGAAGGAGATATCGTCAAACAAGGACAGATTGTCGCTTACATGGATGATTCCAACCTGCGGGGGCAACTCACCTCTGCTCAAGGGCAATTAGCACAAGCCGAGGCGAATCTGCAAAAGGCGATCGCAGGTAATCGCCCTCAAGATATTGCCCAATCACAGGGAGCATTAGACGAAGCCCAAGCGAATCTACAAAAGGTACAAGCAGGCAATCGCTCTCAAGATATTGCTGCTTCACAGGCACAGTTACAAAACACTCAAGCGGCTCTAAGTAAAGCAGAAGATAATTTTCTCCGCAATCAACAACTTTACAATGCAGGCGGTATTTCCCTTCAGACTCTCAACCAAAGCCGTGCCGATCGTGATGCCGCCCAAGCTACTGTGAATGCAGCCCAACAAGCATTGGCTCTGCAAAAAGCTGGGTCACGTCCAGAAGACATCGAGCAAGCCCAAGCTGTGGTGAAGCAAAGACAGCAAGCTTTAGCACTTCTAAAAGCCGGAACGCGCCAAGAAGATATTGACGCAGCCCGCGCCCAGGTAACATCTGCTCGCGGTTCGCTGCAAAATATCCAAGCCCAAATCAATAAAAACTTACGGCGATACAACTTTACCACAATTTATCCTCGTCAGTTCAGCAGGCGTGACTCGTCCCGGTCGCCCCGGCATTAATTTAGATGAAGAACCGCCAGCAGTGAAATTAAATGACCAATTGGGAGGAATTTTAACTTGGAAGTTGAAGGGAGAAGATAGTTTAAGAGAAAGCGGAATTCCTTATACGATTGTTAGACCTTGTGCTTTAACTGAGGAGCTAGGGGGTAAGGAATTAATATTCGAGCAAGGCGATAATATTAAGGGCAAAATCAGCCGTGAGGATGTAGCAGAACTTTGCGTGCAAGCGCTAAAACTAGGAAAAGCTTGTAATGTCACGTTTGAAGTAAAACAGGGAGATAATACTGTTAACTCTATCGATTGGCAGAAGTTATTTTCTAATTTAGTAAAGGATAAATAAGTGAAGTGACTACAGACTTATAGGACAATACGCTTGGGTTAAAGCTAAAACTATATTACAAGGTCAATTTTTTTAACGAACCGCCAAGACGCCAAGGACGCAGAGAGAAGGAAGAAATGCTTAACTGAACTGTATTGACTTATAGGACTCATATTTGATTGCGTGAAAAAACACTGTTATGAAAAAAATCCAAGTGCTAATATTTGCCGGGATTTTAGCAATAATTCTCTGGGGTGGATTATTTGGAAACACTGCTTCATCCCAGCAAGTACAGTCTCGCATTTACAACCTGGAAGCGGACTTAAATCGTGTCGAGTCACGGTTAAACCAGATAGAGTCTCAACTGGGTCGAAGTCGCCAGTCTCCATCCCCAAGAACAACACTTACCCCACGACAATCAACTGGTTCCAGAAGGAACTTATCACAGCAAGATCCAATGTTTGATCGGCTTGCAACTTTGGTGGTTGAATTGAAGCAACAAGTTAACAAATTAGAGGCGCGAGTTTCTAAATTAGAAAGTCGCTGAGTATTTACAACAGTTTTCATGTATTTGAACCACATCTGTGTAGGGGTTTAGCATTGCTCATACGTGTCAACTTAAGCTATAGATAGCTTAACTGTTGGCGGACTCACCCGCCTAGAACTAAAGTTCTTTGGCTTTTAGCTAAAGTCTACTAAAGTAGACTAAAGATTTTTGGCTATATTTAGTCATCTTCAGATGACTTTTGCTATTAGCAAGGAACTTCAGTTCCTTGCGGGACATGGCTTTTACGTTAAGTTGACACGTATGAGCTGGCTCGTGCCCCTACCGCGTGGTCTATTTACCTGAAAATAGCTGTAAGCAGGTCGTTTTCTTCACACAGTTTGGTTTTATTGTGCCGACTTACTTAGTCATTTCTTCTTTAATTACGAATTACGAATTACGAATTACGAATTAATCAGTCAGCTTGGTGGTTGAGTTTCCAAAACT
>NZ_JAIVFR010000879.1 GCF_020829685.1 Nostoc sp. CHAB 5715
CACCTTGTACTGAGATAGCTGTACCGCCGCTATCACGGTAGGCATCAAAAGCGATAATGGCGTTGCCAAAAAGTACAGTATTGCTATTTGGGATCATATAATCAATGCCCGGTTGTAAAGCAAAACTAATTTTGTCGCCCACAGGAGAAGATCCACCACCACTAGCCAACACTAACCCAGCACCCAGGTAGGCATCAGCTTGCCAGTTGAGGGGTAAATCGTAGGAAACGGTTGGCACAATTGCTGTATTATTACCAATTAACACTTGGGCGCGGAGAGAAAGTGGCGCTTCCAAAAGCTTGTAACGACCGGCTATAACCCCCCCCAATTGGATACCATCAGTAAAACCAATAGTGGGGCCTATACCGATATAACTGCCATAGGCTACTTGAGCTTGTGCTGGTTTAGCACTTGCCAGACTCAAGACCAAGCCAGCCCCCAAAACTGAAACCAAATATTCAATATACTTCATAACCAACTCCTCACACCAATTAGTCATTAGTCATTGGGCATTGGGCACTTGTACTGAGCGAAGTCGAAGTATTGGGCATTGGGCATTGGGCATTGGCCTTGTCTCCCTCATCTCCCTCATCCTCCCCTGCCTCCCCTGCTCCCCCTGCCCCCAGCAAGAACTGCTCCCTCCATTCTACGGGCAACTAGAATGAATGCCTCCTTGAGTACAAATGTATGCCACTTGCTTGGGATCTAAATTTTTGGCTAGAGAAAAATCAACCCCTTCGACTACGGCAGATACTGAGCCTAAATCTGGGGTTTCTACAAATTGATCTGCTGGATCTTGTTTACTAGGGGCGAGAATTGCCCCCTTAAAATCTGCTCCGGCGACATTTGCCCCCCGTAAATCTGCAAGACTCAGGTCGGCATTTTGCAAGTTAGCGTTTTCCATCTGGGCAGAACGCAAAACAGCACCAGCTAGACGAGTGGCGCCCAGGTTAGCATTCCTGAGATTAGCACGATCCAAATAGGCTCCTGATAAATCTGCCCCTTGCCAATCAGTGTTTGTTAAGTTGGCAAAGGATAATTGCGTTCCGATGGCAGTGGCGCGACCTAAACGGGCAGCGTACAGATTGGCTTCGTTTAATTTAGCGTCACCTAAATCTGCTCCAGTCAAGCTGGCTTTTTCTAAAACTGCGTTTCGCAGATCGGCTCCTACTAGTTGGGCGCTGTTGAGTTTAGCCTCATATAGACGTGCGTTGGATAAGTTGGCTCTGTTGAGAGTGGCGCGGCTCAAATCGGTACGGTTCATCAAGACGCGACTGAGATTAGCATCAGTAAGATTGGCTTGCTGCAACTGAGCTTGGCTTAAATCAGCGATCGCATCATCATAGGTATCCCAGCGTCCATCTTCACCCACGTCTCGAAAGCGGCTACCTTTAAAGCTGGCTTGGTTAAGATTTGCAGATTTAAACTTAACTCCTGATAAATCAAGGTTGTCTAGTACCAAGTTAAAGAAGGAACTTCCTGGAGTCCCGCTTTGACCTAATTGGGTGCGACTAAGGTCAACGCCCTCGATTTTACCGCTGTAAACAGAGAGAATCTTGTTGATCGTCCGCTGGTTTCTTTGTAGCCACCCTTGCCGTAATTCCCGTTCTTGGGTTGCAGTGCTGCCCATAGACTCTAGTTCGCTAACCAAAGACTGATTTTCCTTTTTTAGTTCTGGGATGGCTTGGGGGCCGACAGTTGTCAAAGCTTGTTGAATCGTATCTAAGAGGCTGGGGTTGGTTTCGCTAGCCAAGAGATCCGCCAGAAATTTGATGGACTCTGGGTCATTAAGACCACCTATAGCCAGAATTGTACTTTGGCGTTGCTCAATAGTCGCCCCAGAGTTAGGAGCTAATTGTTTGACAAGTTCGAGAAACTGATCGCTGTTGATTTTCTCGGTTGCTCGCTGGGATTGTTGAATTTGGATATAAACTTGAGTACCGATTAAAGTTGCCAATACAGCAGTCATACTCGTAAGCCCTACCCCAAACAAAGTTAGATTAGGATTTTGCTGTATCCGCCGCCACAGATTGGGCGACTGGTTGGTTTGGGCTGCCGCTAATTCTTCTCCCTCCTGCCATTCTTCTGCTTCATCATTACCGTCAGTAGACTGAGCTTGTTTGTTGTTAGCTAAGAGTGAGGGTGGCAAGGGGCGAGTCGCATCTATTGTATAAGTGCCTGCAAGTTGATCATGGAGTGCGCGACGGCCCCGGCGCGACGGTAAGCCTATCCCTTCGCCCACAATAATTAACAAAGACAAAAATGTGAATAATCCTAAATTAGGAAAAGCAAAGCTGTAGCGCCACAGCAGATAGGCGATGGAAATGGGTACAGTCCAACGCCCAACTCCTTCTCTAATTACAACTGCCCCTAAACCAGGTGGTTTTCCTTGCTCGTTGACAACCCGCACTTTTAACCAACGTTTAGGAATTGTCCTACCAGTCTTAGCTAGTAAATACAATTGCCACCATGAGAGAGTTACGGGTGCTAACAGGGCGATTGTCCACAAAATATTAGTTGGCCATGCCACGTTACGGATGCCATAGCTCACAGGTAGAGCCAGGGGTCTAGCGATCGCTCTTTCTGTGACTACCAGCACCGGGTTAAGGGGCACTCGGTTAAAATCGCTTCTAGAATTGGCATAGACACCAATGCCGAAGGGAATCAACCCACTTGTCACCACTAATGTAATTTCAGCCGCCCAAGCAGCAAAACGCCTACTTGCTAGCAGCAGCGAACTGGCTCTTTCTGGTTGTTTTGACTGACCAGATTGATTACTTCTTTTGACAATTGGTGTCGTCATCGCATAATTTCCTTTGACATTATTTATACGCCGCGATCGGCACAATTAAAATAAACTAAGCTCACCGGCAAAAAGAAAAGCATATTGAAATAGAATTTCGGAGTCATAAGTCAGAAGCCTTTTGTATCATGGCTCCTGACTTTCATAACTACGGGTATGCAAAGTAAATGCATATCAGCTTATTACTTACGTTGAAAGCTACTAGACACAAAAATTTTGTATCCAACATACACTAACACTGCCAAAAGTGCCAGACTGATTACAGATGCAACCAGTTTAAACACTGCTTGCAGCATTGCCAAGCCTACTAGCACCGTCACACCCGAAACTACCAGCTTTTTTGTTCCAGATAAGCTGTTGAACCAAATCTGAAATCGCTCCAGTTGCAAGTTAAAT
>NZ_JAIVFR010000087.1 GCF_020829685.1 Nostoc sp. CHAB 5715
CTCGCTGGCGGGTCGAAGGTGACCGGGTCTGCCTGAACAACATCTCGCCGGCGATCATGATGATCTCGCGCTTCTGCTCGCCGATGATCCAGGCGGGCGTGGGCGAAACCTGGGTCTCGCGCGATCCGCTGGGTCGGCGGGTGACGAACGTGCTTCAGCGGGGGCGGTGAGCCTACGTCGGCCTGGACAGTTCGGCGACCAAGATGGATCGCGTCAATTGTTTTTCCGCTCATCCCGGCGAAGGCCGGGACCCAGTTCTTAAGTGAGGCACGGCGTTTGGGATTGAGGTCAGCGTTGAACTGGTAGCGATCGTCGCCCAAAGCACTGGGTCCCGGCTTTCGCCGGGATAAGCGGAGGAAGGTGGCTCAACAAAGCTGCCGAACGCTCTAGAGGTCCTTGTATCCCAGTCGATCTATGGCGGAGTTCCACTCGCAAAACTCGGCGAACGGGTCGTCGCTCACCGTCAAGTCTTGACCATCAGTCGTGGTTTCTGGGCAGATGCAATTTTCCTCGATCCCTTTTCACCACGTCAATGTCCTCAATTATGGACTGTTGAATTTATTAAACAACTGTCATTGTGTTTACATCAAGATGGTTTATTAGCCACCTATTCTTGTGCTGCTGCTGTACGCACAGCACTTTTATCTGCTGGTTTGGCGATCGGTTCTACCCCACCGGTGGGAAGGCGATCGCCTGGTACTGTGGCAGTTCATTCTAACAGCACTCAGCACTCAGCACTCCCTATGCTCTCACAAGCTGAAAAAGAACACTTGCTAACCCGTGCTGCTATTCCCTATCGCGATCCTGAATTAAGCGATTCAACCGAAGTCATAGTGATGCGGCGACAACAAGAGCAACAAGCCTCTTCACTCGAACCTACCTCCCATTGGCGAAAAAGGTGGCTATTGGGAACACAAGGCAGAGATTTTATGGGAACTAGTTTGTAATTCGGTTGCGATGTCTACAACGGGCGTAGCTGCGGTAATTAAAAGCCTCATCCTCAGTCCTTAATTCCAGAAAAGTTCGACATTTTTTTGCCAAAAATTCTGATTTATTTTTCAGATACTCAGGCAACGAGTTTTTACAAGCCAAATAGCTTAATTATGTGGTAGTATTCAATACTACATACTATTTGACAGTTATAAAATATTGCTATAACTGAGTAAGTAAAAAGCTATACGCCTAATGATTACCATAAAGACTTAACATTCAAAACCGGGTATCTCGATATAAAACAAGCAATTACAAGACTTTTGAGCGCTGCTAGATGAAAAAATATCCGTAAAAAACCTGATTTAAGATTTGTGCCAAATGATCATACTGAAATAAAGTAAATATTTGCATCAAACCCCATTAGCAGAGTGAAGAGTATCGGTTCAAATCATGCCGTAGGATCGCAAAATAATGTGGAGGCTTATTCTTTAGGCTTATTTCAAGAAGACCTTATGCTTAAAGATAACCAAGCAGTGTCTTCTTGGATAAAAGTTGATGTTAATTGTGGTGATGATTCATTGGTCTATAGAACACTACAAGCTAAAGGTTCTAAAGTGAATGGGTTTGATTCAGATCCGCCGAAGGTTTTAGTAGTTGACGATCATGCCGCCAGTCGCATCACTGCTGTTGCCCTCTTGGGGATGGAAGGATACGAAGTGATTGAGGCGGATAGTGGTTCCATTGTTGTAGGGTTGGTAACTCAAAAACAACCAGATTTGATTTTGCTGGATGTGATGATGCCAGGAATGGATGGATTTCAAGTGTGCCAATTACTCAAGCAGGATGAGCAGACTAGGCTAATCCCAGTGATTTTTATTACGGCCTTAAATGACAGGCGATCGCGTATTCGGGGAATTGAAGTTGGGGCAGATGATTTTCTCACCAAACCCTTTGATCGTGTAGAACTGGCGGCGCGTGTAAAGTCCTTAGTGCGGCAGAAGCGTCTGAACGAAGATTTAGAACATGCCGAACAAGTACTATTTTCTATTGCCATGTCGATTGAAAGCCGCGATCCCAATACAGGCAATCATTGTGAGCGTTTAGTAAAACTGGGACAAGCTTTTGGTGAATACCTCAATCTTTCACGCTACCAAATTCGAGATTTGAGGTGGGGTGGTTATCTCCATGATATTGGTAAGGTAGGTATTCCCGATGCAGTGCTGCTGAAAAAAGGCAAACTTACCCCCGAAGATTGGCAGATCATGCGGCAGCATGTTTTGATTGGAGAAAAAATCTGCCAGCCTCTACGCAGTATGCGCGGTGTAATTCCCATTATTCGTCATCACCACGAACGCTGGGATGGCTCAGGCTACCCTGATGGACTCAAGGAGGATGATATTCCTTACCTGGCGCAAGTATTTCAGTTAATTGATATTTACGATGCCCTGACCAGCGAAAGACCTTATAAAAAAGCTTTTACTTCAGCAGAAGCACTTTTAGTGATGCAAGAAGAAACCGATTCCGGTTGGCGTAATCCCAAATTAATGCAGCAATTTGCCGAGTTTATTGTCTCCTGTTATGAAAAAGAGTAATTAGGGAGTAGGGAGTAGGGAGTAGGGAGTAGGGGATAATCTCTACAGCATTTTCGAGTTGAGGGCGAGTTATTTCAAAAATCAAATAGGAGTCCTATATGTAAGATATTTTTTAAAAGCGATCGCTCTTTTGTGGTAAGCATAATTTAAATCATTAGGTGATTGATAACATTTAATTTTGGCAAACGTAGTAATCGTCAAAAATCAAATCGAGCCGCTATCGATAATAACTATATCCTGACTATTATTGTTGCTTGTTTATCTTAATATGATGATGCCTCTAAACCCGCTTTTCAATAGCATTTGAGATGCGCTTATGACGATACATTAAGTTTAGGAAGATCAAATGAAGTTGTATTTGCAGTACGGTGAAGAATTGTCCGAGCAATGGAAAAGCCTCTGCGAAATTGAACTGAAGCCTCTATTGAACGTAAATTCACGCCCTTTTGCAGAAGCTCAAAATGTCCTTGGTATTCATTTCGTGCCAGTCAGGCTGCCAAATGGTGAAGTTCTCAATGTTGACATCACTTACTCGACGGAGAACCGAGGAATTAGTATTAGAATTTTGAGCAAAGACACCACCCTAATACAGGTTGGAGGCTTCAAGAGACAAGAAATATCTTATGACCCAAATGTAATATTTATAACACCAAACGGTATTTATGTTTCCGCGATGGTTGGCGCTTGATAAGACATCTCAAGAGTGGGGAAATCAAAGGTAGTGTGTCAGATAAACTACTCAAACATCGACTTTAAATCAGAGAACGAAGGAATCAAAGCACAAAAACGTCGAACCATGTTTTGGCTTGCAACCAAATATCCTCTTTGGGGGTTTTGTTCTCGACAATTTGGAGAAAAACGAATGCATTGTTTTTTCCATTCCTGTGTTGGTAAACCAAGATTTGGGTTTACCTTAGTACAACATTTCATTAATTCGTAGCGAATTCTCTGCGTACCTCTGCGCCCCTGGAGCGTTTAAATTTCAACCCTCAATTCGCCACGATTTTACGCAAAGCTGTACTTAGTTGCTTAGGAAACGCTATAAGTATTTAATAAAACAATAAGCCTGTGTAGACAGGCTTAGTTCATGTAGGTGCAGACTTAAGTCTGATGGAATTACCAAATTATTACCCCGGAAGTTGCTTTTTCAGTGCTTCCAGAGAAGCCCAACGGTGATCAACTGGAGTTTCAGGAATATCAGAACTATCAACAGTACTACTTACAGGAATACCTGGACAATTGCGATCGCACAGCTGGCGTTGGGGAATTGCCAAGCACATCTGCTCATACAGCCATTCGTTGGGATAAAAATAACCATCGGGCGGTAGGGTTTCCAGCAAATCTTCCATAGTCACTTCCCGCTCTAGGGGCAAGTCATTTCCCTGATTTGCATTTTCATCTAACCAGATGATTTCCTTCGTATTAACCCCTAAACGTTGATTGTATTGCTGCAAACAGCGATTGCAGGTACAAGTAATAATTGTTTCTGCCTGAGCGGAAACTTCCAGGTAATTGCCATGATGCTCCACGCGCACATGACCGCGAACTGGTGTCAACGTTTCCAGACCAGGCAGAAATTCCTGAACCTGAACTTCCTCTGTCCGCTCCGATGCTCTAGTTAGCTGCGGAATATAAATTGCGTCCATAGGATTCGTGAGACATCCTCACTAAGAATTTATCTTCATTACCAGCAATAATACTGATACTACATCTTTAATTTTATCTCTTAAGAACAAGAGAAATTTTGAAAGAAATTATATTGTTAAGAGTTTTCAATTAACTCCAAACTCCTGTACAGACGCGATTAATCGCGTCTCTCCTAACTCCTAACTCCTAACTCCTTCCAACGAAGCTGGTCGCACAACCAGATTACGATGCGGCTCTTTACCGCGACTGAAGGTTTCCAAATCTCCAAATTCCTTCAAGAAGGTATGGATTTGCCGCCTTTCAGCAGAACTGAGGGATTTGATTTCCACTTCTCTACCAGAAAAGCGCACTTCATCGGCTGCTGCTTCTGCTAATGCGCGAATTTCGGCTTCTCTTTTGACCCGGTAGCCATTTAACTCAATAGTGTAAAAAGCTTGTTCCTCCGGGGGTTGGCTTAGGTTTAAAACCGAATTTGCCAGATACTGAATTGCATCTAACACACAACCATCAGCACCAATTAATACCTGGATTTGTTCTGTCGTCAAATCAGTTTGGTCAATTGTTAACCAGTAGTTATCTAGTTCTGGGGAATCGCCGTCTTGAGATTGGGCAGCTTCTAAATGACCCTGAATTTCAGCAGGTATTCCAGTGAGTTCCAGCAGGGATTTTAACCACTGCTGACCTCGCTGCATGGGAATATTGCTCATGATCCCCCTGTTGCCTTTTTCTTAGCACTTTTTGGTTCAAATGGCAATGCCTTTTGTTCTGCTACTACTGCTTCTTTCTCCTGGGTTGCTACGATTTTTTGCAGTTCTTCTGGTAGAGGTTCGCGGGAGAGAAGATAAGTTTGTGCGGTTTGGAAAATATTACCAATCACCATATACATCAGCACCCCAGCTGGTAAGGGGAAGAACAAAAACATCCCAGAAAAAATAACTGGAGTGATTTTGTTAACTGTATCTTGCTGCGGATTGCCACCACTGGAATTTTGCCCAGAAAGCATTTGGCTAACATAAAGGCTGATTCCAAAGGAGACGATCATGGCGACGATATCCCAGTGGATTGTGCCATCTGGATCAGTTGCGCCAACCCTGCCTAAAGCGTCAATAAATAGAAAGCCTTTTTCTGCTGCTAGTCCAGGAATTGTTCCTTGAATAGTGACTTCTCCAGGCTGCAATGCTTCTACATTGCCTTCAGCATCAATTTTTACCCTATCTTCACCTTTGGTGACTTTCCAATCAGGAATGAGCTTATTTTCTGGGTGTTCTGCTAAGAGTACTTGAAATGGTTTGCCCTCAATGGTCTGATATTGGATCTTAGTTTGTTCTCCCACCGCTAGTTTGTTACCACTGGGAAGGATGGCAGCTACTTTAACGTGTTCTCCATCAGCAACGTAAATGTTTTGAGGAGCAGTAGCAAAGGCTTGCGGTTGAATTTGTTCGATTTGTTCTGTAGGAAAGATTTGCAGGTTAACGCTGTAGTTCGCACTTGCAAAAGGCGAACCCCGCAAAGTGGCAAACAGCGCTAATAAAACCGGCATTTGCACTAGTAATGGAAAACAGCCTGCCAAGGGGTTGCCAAATTCTTTTTGAACATTGACCATTTCCTCCTGCTGCTTTTGCGGATCATCCTTATAGCGCTCTTTGATTTCTGCCATCCGCTTCTGCATCAGAGGTTGTACAATTCGCATTTTCCGCATGTTACGAATTGAGCCAGCACTCAGGGGATAGAGCGCGAAGCGGACTATCAATGTCAAAGCAACGATCGCCAATCCGTAGCTAGGCACAATACCATAGAAAAAATCTATGATTGGTAGCATCACGTTGTTCGAGAGAAAGCCGATACCAAAATCCATTATTCTGAATTCAACCTGAGGTACTGTAAACTGAATCTAATTTATCTAAATCATAAATTATGTGCGACTAGCCTTCGCTACGGATAGCCGCACATCCAAAAAAGGGGAGTGGGGAGTGGGGAGTGGGGAGATGAGGGAGATGAGGGAGATGAGGGAGCAGGGGGAGAAAGAATAACTAATGACTATTCCCTATTCCCTATTCCCTACTCCCTACTCCCTACTCCCTACTCGCATCACTTGTTAGCAGCGCTATATTCGGGATTTTTCGCAGCAATTCTTTCGTTAATGTAGTCATAGACTTCCCGAAACTTGGGAATTGCCCGTAATTCGAGACGGCTGCCGTTTCTTAGGGTTAGTACCATATCTCCCCACAAGCCAATGCCACGGGGGACTGTAACGACTTTGACAATTTCCGAGTAAATTATGTCAGTGCGATCGCGTCCCTGCCAACCTCCCGTCACGGTAATTCGGCGATCGGTGATGCGGAAACGCAGCCACAATGCTCTAACAATTGCCCCAACTGTTAATGGTATCCCGACAATGGTTAGACCAATCAACAGGTTGACAATTAAATCCCCAGGATGGGGGCCACCTTCATAATAAACATCTTCACGAATTCCCATCGAACACCTCAGCTTGTGCCAACAACTGCTCTAATTCTTGCAGAAATTGTGGGCTTACGCACTTAGATTCTGCTGTTGTGGGTTTGACAATGAACACTAGCCGCCATCCTGGTGATAATTTGGGCAGCAAGTTATATAAAGCAGAAGCAATTTGCCGTTTGATTCGGTTACGAACCACTGCCCTTTTGCTGACTTTTGTGCTTATGGAAATCCCAATCCGCGTGCTGGCAAGATGTACTGAGTCAGTTGCTTGTGTTGTCTCGGTGGCAGTGGACAAAGAAGGTTTTGTTGAACATAACGGCTTTAAGGCTCTCAATGTTAAATAAGAACCATGACGCCGAATTCCTTCCCGGAAAACTGCCTGGAAATCCTTGCGGGATTTTAGCCGATTTGCTTTAGGCAAAGCCACAGATGCTCTTTTAGCTTAGATACGCCCTAAACGCTTAGACGGTGACGCCCCTTTCTTCTCCTGGCGCTAATCACGTTCCTGCCGTCTGGTGTCCGCATCCTAGCCCGAAAACCAGAGGTTCTTTTTCTCTTACGGCTAGTGCCGCCTAGTGTTCTTTTCATATTCTTCTCCTCTTAGGTGATTTTTATAAAAACTCACAATCTCTAATTCTATTACTTTATTACGGAATAGGGAATAGGGCATTGGGCATTGGGCATTGGGCATTGGGAAGAGGACTTGGGTAAAAGGAGAATTGGGGACAAGGGGAAAGAGTTGTTGCAAGTTCTCACCTCTTATCACCTTGTCACCTTGTCACCTTGCCTCTCCTGCTCCCTCATCTCCCTCATCTCCCTCATCTCCCCACTCCCCACTCCCCAAACTTAATTGATGCTCAAAATCCATGTTCCCATGTAGCGCAGGAGTGGCACATCACCAGGGGAGAGGACTTGACAGCGAAAATAGTAAACTCCGCCGAAGGCTGGGTTTTTCACGTTAGATAAGACTACCTCAACTCCACTACCTGCTGGTACTGGATCTTGGGGAAAAATATTAATCAGCTTACCTTCTTTGTCCCACTTCACCTCAGAAAGCGGAACTGCTTTGCCTTTGACTCGGACTTCAATTTTTTTCTGGTCAAAAGTTCCTTTGTAATAATCAGGGTAAGTAATGGCAAATTGACCAACAGCCAATTTCATTTTTTGGGCTGGAATCCTTAATATATATCGATCCCAACCATTCGCTTGTCCACCAAAATCTAACCTAAAGGGCAGCTGATTTTCTTGTTTGACGCCGCTAAACAGTGTAAATCCAGGTAAGCTTTGCGCCCAAGTCAAGGCTGGTAATCCAGTAACCAGAAAGCTAGTTACGGCTAAAGCAGAAAGTAAACGTCGCATAATCAGGCTTCCTCTACCAAAATATAAATCTGTTATCTAAAATAACTGTGTGTTAGTATTCGTTACTAAACTTTACTACTGACTTCCTGACAATTGACGTTCAATAATAAAAAAAAGTGCCATCCTCACTGAGCTTTGGGCGACAGCAAAATTACTTAGTTACAAATTATCTATGTACTTAATTTAATTCATTACCCTTACAGAGTGCTGATTTTAGACTTAGGTTGGTTAAATTTTGAACTCAATATAAACACAGTCGGGATTGGATTATGTTTCCATATATGTACAAGTGTATCTAAATTTGAGAATTTTGTTATAAAAATTGAGGCGTGCCATCAGCGATCGCCAGTTAAGCTGGACTAAATTGATTAAAATAAGTTGGAATCAGAGTCGTAATTATTAAAATTTGATTGGGAAATTATAAAGCTTTCAAAATTTGGTCAATATTACTCTATAAGAAAGGAATACCAAAATTTATTTCTCAATCCCGAAAACAAGCTGAAGATAAAGATGCAAAATTTGGGAATCAATTTAGGATGTGCAATACGTAACCCTGTTTGCAACTATCTGAGAATATGACATCTGCAAGCGGCAAAGTCAGGCTTTGCCTGGACAGCTAAGAGTGGGAGAGGAAAGTTTCAAGGTTCAATCTACAAGTAAAATTCATGGGTGATGTTCCTGCCTAAGTACTATGAGTGCGGGACACGCCTCATCTAGACAATCGCTTACTTGGCAGAAATTAGGTATTTATCTTCAGGAGATTTCATGAGAATAGCAGTTGCTAAAGAAATTGAAGTTTGTGAACGTCGTGTGGCATTAATTCCTGATACCGTTACCCGATTGGTAAAACAAGGTTTGGAAGTCTGGGTAGAAGCAGGTGCAGGAGAGCGATCATTTTTTGGCGATTCTGACTATGAAGGCGCAGGAGCCACAATAATCAGCGATACCGCCAAATTATGGGGCGAAACAGATATTCTGCTGAAAGTCAGCCCCCCACAAGAACGAGAAGATGGACGCTCAGAAATTGATTTGTTAAAGGAAGGGGCTGTTTTAGTCAGTTTCCTCAATCCCTTGGGAAACCCCGTTGTAGCACAGCAACTAGCAAATCGTAAAGTCACAGCCTTGAGTATGGAAATGATTCCCCGTACTACCAGGGCGCAAAGTATGGATGCTTTGTCTTCGCAAGCTTCATTAGCAGGTTACAAAGCAGTATTAATTGCCGCAGCTGCATTACCCAAATATTTCCCGATGTTAACCACAGCCGCAGGTACGATCGCCCCAGCGAAAGTATTTATTATGGGTGCTGGTGTAGCCGGATTGCAAGCGATCGCCACCGCTAGACGCTTGGGAGCAGTGGTAGAAGCCTTTGATATCCGTCCCGCCGTCAAAGAAGAAGTGCAAAGCTTAGGGGCAAAATTCGTTGAAGTCAAGTTAGAAGAAGAAACCGTCGCTGCTGGTGGTTACGCCAAGGAAATTTCTGAGGCTAGCAAACAACGTACCCAAGAAGTTGTCGCCGAACACATCAAAAATTCTGATGTGGTGATTACTACTGCTCAAGTACCTGGGAGACAAGCACCACGGCTTGTTACACAAGAAATGGTGGCACAAATGAAACCAGGCTCAGTAATTGTGGATTTGGCTGCTGAACAGGGTGGTAACTGCGCCTGCACCGAACCAGGTAAAGATATTGTCTGGAACGGTGTGACAATTATCGGCCCCATCAATCTCCCATCATCAATGCCAATTCACGCCAGCCAATTGTATGCCAAGAACGTAACATCGTTGATGCAATTGCTAATTAAAGACAAAGCTTTGCAGGTAGACTTTGGCGATGACATCGTTGATGCAGCTTGCGTTACCCACGCAGGTGAAATTCGCAATCAACGAGTGCGGGATGCGCTACAAGCTTTGAATACTCAACAACCGGCGGTTAATTAGGGATGAGGGAGATGAGGGAGATGAGGGAGATGAGGGAGATGAGGGAGATGAGGGAGATGAGGGAGATGAGGGAGATGAACTAATGCCCCATGCGCACTTGCCTTGAGCGAAGCCGAAGGGATGCCCACTTGCCCTGAGCGAAGCCGAAGGGATGCCCCATGCCCCATGCCCCATTCCCATTTACACAAGGAGTTTTGATTTCATGACAGAGGCATTACTTGCTGCTTTGTTTGTATTTGTTTTAGCATCTTTTATCGGCTTTGAAGTTATCAACAAAATACCACCGACTCTACACACGCCCTTAATGTCAGGCTCAAATGCGATTTCTGGGATTGCGGTACTTGGGGCAATAGTGGCTTCAGGTGCTAGAGAAACTAGTGTGTCAGTGATTCTCGGTTTAATTGCTGTGGTACTAGCTACAGTCAACGTTGTCGGTGGCTTTCTAGTCACAGATAGAATGCTGCAAATGTTCAAGAAAAAGGAGATTAAGGCGTGAGCGACTTTTTACCAACTGGCATTCAGCTGACATATTTAGTCGCTGCATCCTTATTCATTTTTGGTTTGAAAAAGCTGGGTTCACCTGCTACAGCGCGCAACGGTAATGTTATTGCAGCCGTGGGGATGCTGCTGGCAATTGTGGCGACAATGCTGGATCAACATGTGTTGAATTACGAGATGATATTGTTGGGCTTGGCGATTGGATCGGGAATTGGTGCGATCGTTGCCTACAAAGTCCAAATGACGGAAATGCCCCAAATGGTGGGTTTACTCAACGGTTTAGGTGGTGCGGCTTCGGCATTAGTAGCTGTTGCCGAATTCTGGCGATTATTGGATTCTGGCGCACCTGTACCCCTAGATGTGAACATTTCCATGCTATTGGACGTGTTAATTGGTGGTGTTACCTTCACAGGTAGTTTTTTAGCCTTTGCCAAATTGCAAGGTTTAATTAGCGGTTCTCCGATTACATTTCCATTCCAGCAACCATTTAACCTCTTGCTTCTGGGTGCTTATATAGTAGGTAGTGCCTATTTAATCATCACACCAGATAGCTTACCCATATTCTTGGGAGTGGTAGCTGTTTCCTTAGTGCTAGGTGTGATGTTCGTCATCCCCATTGGTGGCGGCGATATGCCAGTGGTAATCTCGCTGTTGAACTCGTTGTCAGGTGTGGCGGCGGCGGCAGCTGGTTTCGTGGTGATGAACAATATGTTAATCATCGCTGGTGCTTTGGTAGGAGCATCTGGCTTAATTCTCACCGAAATTATGTGTAAGGCAATGAACCGCTCCTTATTTAGTGTGCTGTTTAGCGCTTTTGGTACTGGTTCTAGTTCTGGTGGTGCTGCTGCTAGTGGTGGTGCGATCGATCAAACCGTCCGCAGTATCGATCCTGAAGAAGGGGCGATGATGTTGGGTTATGCCCGTTCTGTGGTAATTGTGCCTGGTTATGGTATGGCAGTTGCCCAAGCGCAACATAGTGTGCGGGAATTGTCAGATCAGTTAGAACGGATGGGCGTTGATGTCAAGTATGCCATTCACCCCGTTGCTGGGAGAATGCCGGGGCACATGAATGTATTACTGGCAGAGGCAAATGTGCCTTATACGCAGTTGTACGATATGGAAGATATTAATCCCCAGTTTGAGCAAGCGGATGTAGCTTTAGTAATTGGGGCAAATGATGTGGTAAATCCGGCGGCGCGGAGTGATACAAATAGCCCGATTTTTGGTATGCCGATTTTGGAAGTAGATCGGGCGAAGCAGACGATTGTGATTAAGCGCGGGATGAGTACGGGTTTTGCCGGTGTAGATAATGAGTTGTTCTACAAGGATAAAACTACGATGCTTTTTGGTAGTGCGAAGGATATGGTGGCGAAGTTGGTTTCGGAAGTGAAACAACTTTAACGAACCGCCAAGACGCAGAGAGCGCGAAGTAAAGAAAGAATTTAGAGAGTTGGCTTGCTATATAAAGAGTCTACACCCTTCAGCTTTAATCATCCATTGCTTGTAATCCGAGGGATAACTGCCGTGACAACCGTAGATACGGTACTAAGTAAA
>NZ_JAIVFR010000880.1 GCF_020829685.1 Nostoc sp. CHAB 5715
TCTCTACTTGCCGCTTATTATTTTATAGGAAAAAAGCCTGAAATAATTGCTAGACAATCATTTCAGGCTTGAGTCTCTTCAATTTTATAATTATTAAATCCGCTTTAATATCTGCGGAATGTGGGATGAATATCGTGATGTTGATGATGAATGTCGTGATGTTGATGATGAATGTTGTGATGTTGATGATGAATGTCGTGATGTTGATGATGAATGTCGTGATGTTGATGATGAATGTCGTGATGTTGATGATGAATGTCGTGATGTTGGTAACAACAGCTTCTACATTAAGGGTGACGGCGAATGAAGTGGCGATAACTGGTCAGCCGATATATATAGCAATCCTAAATCATTCGTGAAAAGTTATACCAATTCTGTAGGAAGATGCACAGAATATTATACGAACCGCCAAGTACGCCAAGAGCGCCAAGAATAGAGAGTTACTCATTTAGTGCAGCTTCACATTAAATTGGTATTAGATCCCCGACTTCTTAAAGAAGTCGGGGATCTGGACACTGCGAATTTTCACAAATCAGATAGGATTGCTATAGCGTCAAAAAGCATCTTAAAGGTTATTTTACCGTGATTGGGGATGCGGGGATGGGGAAAAGTGCGATCGCACACTTCTGCTAAAGGGGCCAAGCTGCTTTTCAAAAAAT
The DNA here is from genome assembly GCF_020829685.1 of Nostoc sp. CHAB 5715. GTDB lineage: Bacteria > Cyanobacteriota > Cyanobacteriia > Cyanobacteriales > Nostocaceae > Nostoc. Next base: position 660 of record NZ_JAIVFR010000880.1, read on the forward strand.
TGGTCAAGATGACAACCAAGCAAATTTGCTAGAGTGAACACACCAGGATTTTTCAGTCAAATCTCTGAACTACGCCAGCAGACGAGGCTACCCATGCTTACAAGTACGCTACTTCTCTCGAATCAACTTCCCACCCTGCAATATTCTTCCACACCAGAGCGTTTCGATGAAACCTGGGAAGCCCCTCTGGCTACCCTCCTGGGACTAGGACGCGCCGCAGGTGCTGACTTCATCGAATTATTTTTAGAGCGTCGCAACTATATTAGTTCTCTTGCAGAAGACGACTCCATCACTAGTATTTCACCCAGTTTGTCTACAGGCGCGGGAGTCAGAGTATTTCGCGGCAAAGCTGATTGTTACGTCAGCACCAATGACCTTTCGTTTTCCGGTTTGAAAGCAGCTTTAGAAAAAGGTCTTTCTATCTTAGGATTGCAACTACCCAATCCTAAAGCTTTCATTCCAGAAATCAACCTAGAGTTATTGAGAGATTACGCCACCAAAAGAGGTAAAGATGCATGGCTACCAGCATGTAGCTCCATCCGAGAAATGGGAGAAGTTCTCCTTGATGGTACTGCCCACCTGAAGCAAAAAGCTAGCCACGTCCAATCGCGTCGGGCTACCTATTTTCGGGATTGGCAAGAAGTTTTAATCGCCGCCAGTGACGGCACTTTTGCCCGTGACATTCGCCTCACCCAGTCAGTAGGATTTAACCTGTTGTGTGCTGATGGTGCTAATCGTGCTTCCATCGGCGATCGCGCTGGTAACACCAGCGATGCCAACTTCTTGAGGACTTGGGATTCTCAACAAGCTGCCGAAAAAATAGCAGAATCTGCTGGCAAAATGCTCTACGCCGATTACGTAGAATCAGGTACTTACCCGATTATTATGGCGAATCACTTTGGCGGCGTAATCTTCCACGAAGCTTGCGGACACCTACTAGAAACCACTCAAATTGAACGCAATACCACTCCCTTTGCTGACAAAAAAGGCGAAAAAATTGCCCACGAAAGTTTGACAGCCTGGGATGAAGGGCGGTCTGAAAATGCCTTCGGGACAATTGACATGGATGACGAAGGTATGCCTGCTCAAAGAACCCTATTAATTGAAAAAGGCGTTCTCAAAAACTTCTTAGCAGATAGAACAGGTTCTGCACGCACCGGACACCCCAGAACTGGAAGTGGACGCCGCCAAAATTATACCTTTGCTGCTGCTAGCCGGATGCGTAATACTTATATTGATTCTGGCGAATATAGCATTGATGATTTATTTACCTCTGTTGATAAAGGTATTTACTGTAAAAAGATGGGTGGCGGAAGCGTTGGTGCTACAGGCCAATTTAACTTTAGTGTTGATGAAGCTTATTTGATTGAAAATGGCAAAATCACCAAACCGTTAAAGGGAGCAATTCTAATTGGTGAAGCGAAGGAAATTATGAATAAAATTTCTATGTGTTCCCAAGATTTGGAAATTGCACCTGGTTTGTGTGGTTCTGTGAGTGGCAGTATTTACACCACAGTAGGACAACCACACATCAAGGTTGATTCTATTACCGTCGGTGGAAGATAATCATTTTGGATTTAAGATTTTGGATTTTGGATTGTGAATGATCACGATATTGTGTCAATAAAAAGCTACCAGACAAATATAAATCATAAGCTAAACCACATCTAGCATAATACTCAGTTGTAGGGTGGGCGTCTCGCCCACCCAAGAAATACAAGCAAATTTTATGTGGAACAGCTTAACATCCAAAATTCAAAATCTAATACCCAAAATAAAATCGCTTCCCATCCAAAATCGTTCGACTGAGCAAAGTCGAAGTCTAAAATTCAAAATCCAAAATTGACTATGCCAAATATCAATGAGATTGCAAATTCTGCCAAGGACAATGCTGAGAAGCTTGGCATTAAGAAATTTGACATTTATGGCTCAACAGTAGATGATACTAGGGTGCAAGTAGACCAAGGTGAGCTAAAACAAGTCAAAGCCTCAAATCGCTCTGGTGTTACTGTTCGTGTCTGGAATGAAGATAATACAATGGGTGTCACCAGCACCACAGATGTAGACCCCAAAGGACTGGAATTAGCTTTGAAAACTGCCTACGAAGCCAGTTTCTTTGGTGTTAAAGAAAATGTTCCTGATTTTAGTCCAGAAGCTACTGTTCCTATTGCAAATAAACCTCAAGATAAGACACCCCAAGCACCTGTTGCTGAACTCATAGAAAGATTGTTGGTGGCTGAAAAAGAATTACTAGCAGTTCATCCAGCAATTAAAGGCGTGCCTTCTAATGGATTATCGCAAAGAGATATTGACAGATTTTATCTCAATAGCGACGGTGCAGTGAGAACTGAATCTCACTCTTTAGCATCAGTTTATCTTTACAGCAAAACTGAGGAAGAAGGAAAAAAACCTCGCAGTGCAGGTGCTTTTAGAATCAACCATAGTTTAGATAATCTAGACATCAATGGTTGCATCAAAGAAACCGCAGATAAAACTATCAGTCACTTAAACTATGAAAAAATTAAAACTGGTAAAT
>NZ_JAIVFR010000881.1 GCF_020829685.1 Nostoc sp. CHAB 5715
TAAGGCAGGTATTAAAGGCAAAACTTGAGCGGTAGTAGGTGCAATCGCTTTTGGTTGTTGTATAATCTGACTTGATAATATTTGTGAAGTTGAAATATTCGCTGTTTGTAGCGTTCGCTTTTGTGGTGATTCGGTTACAGGTTGTTCCTGTGGTTGAATCGCAGTAGAAGCGGTAGTATTAGTTTCCACTGGGATTATAGGTTTTAAAGGCAACTCTTGAGAAATAGCAGGTGCGTAGGCATTCGTGTAGCGTCTCGTAGAGAAGCCCGCCGTAGACATCGCTGTTGGTTGTTCTATAATCTGACTTGATAATATTTGTAAAGTTAAAATATTCTCTGTTTGTAGCGCTGGCGTTGATAGTAATTCAGCTATAGGTTGTTCCTGTGGTTGAATCGTAGTAGAAGCAGGAGTATTAGTTTCCACTGCTAGCGCAGGTTTTAAAGGTAAAACTTGAGTAGTAGCAGGTGCATTGGCGTTCGCCCAGCGTCTCGTAGAGAAGCCCGTCGTAGACATCGCTGTTGGTTTTGATTGAAGTTGAGGGGGAAATGCTTCAGAACTTTCCACCTGTGATAGCTGAGAATGGGTAAAGACTGGATTAATTTCTGTAGGTTGCTTATGTAAGTTTTCAGTTGCAGACTTTTCCTGTTGTAGAAGGCTAGGGATTGAGAGGATAGTGCTGGTTTCTGCTTGTATTTGCGGGAGAGATTGTTTCAAATACGATACCTTTGGTAAGGGATGAAGAGAAACTGCTCGACTATTTTCAACCGATTGGTTATTTAATAATTGAGTTGTAAGTTCTGCCGATTTTTCATCAATTAACTTTGAGATAGGAGCATTGTTTTCTTTTGCGATCGCAGTCGTTAAAATTGTGGTATTTAGATTTGGCTGCAAAAATGTTTTCTCTTGGTTAGCAAATGAAAACATTCCTGACTCTGTTTGATTTTCGGTGGAATATATTTGCAAATCTGACGTTAAAGGTGATTGCAAAGATAAACTCAGACTATTAATTTCAATTGATTGCTGGGGTAAAAATGTAGGTGTAAGTTGCCTCTGTTTAAAGATTGGGTTAGAGGTGTTTGAAGTCAATAGTAATTTATCTGTTCCCATTTGGGGTTCTAAAACCCCATCTTCTATAAATTGCAAGTTTGGGTTGGGGTTTAAATCCACATCCCAAGTCCCCTGTTCCCTGTTAAGAGTTCCCCGTTCTCTTTTAACATCTGACTCTGAAAAAGACGAATTGAAAGATGATTCCAAGTCAGGCTTCTGTGCAAAATCAGGAGTTGATTTTGGTAATTGTTGGGAAGATTGAACAGGTATTGGAGTTAAATTAGTTAGGAGCAGGTTAGTTAAATCTTCAGATATTTGCAAGTTTGTTGTAGGCGAAATATCAAATGTAAAATTATCTGGCTGTGATGTTGTTTCCAACTCAATTTCTTCTGCGTTAAAAATCGATGGCTCCCAGTCAAGGGTAGACTCTGGTAACGGTTCAAAGACAGATAATACAAAAGGTTGAACTGTATCGATTAGGTTAAAGCTTTTAGCTATCAAATCAAAGAGATAATTACTCATCAGTTCGTCACCATCTCTAAGTACAATTGCCGCCGTCTGGGACTCATGGCCAAAATGTCAGCTTCACGCCAACCGTAAGCAGCAGCCAAAGTATGTACCTCTCGCAAAACTCGAAACGCCCAAGGGTTAATCTCAGCCCAGAAGAACGATACAATGTCAAATAACGATCGCCATTGGTGGTTGCAAGCGCAACAAGAAATATCAATTGGCACATTTGCTTGAGGATCTGCTTGAGCCATTTGGGTAATAACTGCATCTCTCACATGAGATGGCAATTGCTGAAATAGCAGATATTCACTGTTACACACTGCTTGCAAAATACAGCGTTCTAATAAAATCTCTTGGGCAATCTCTGGCTGTTTGTGTTCAGCGATCGCTATCAGATCTAAACTGTTTGGCAGACGAAAACTCACCTGATAATCAGCAAGCTCAAGACAATATTTCTCAACTGGTTCAAGTGACAGTGATGCTACACGCATATCTGCAACATCAAAATTAAGTTCCAAGTCTTCACCACAGTTGGGACAGGTGACTTGACTAACCAGCTGCGAACCAAATGTCCACTCTCGCAATGTCAGCAGCATAGCATCACGCTGACCGAGACTGAGTTGAGTAAGCGTATCTATGGAGGTATCAGGACAAGCACTAGCTAGTAGCTTGATTGCTTTAGACCAAGATGGCTGATTACGTCCCCATTCCCAGATATTTAACAGTTCTGAGGTTGATAGCGATCGCATAGTCTATTTCCCTGCTGGTTTATTAATAAAGCTTGATTAACTCGACTTGTTTAATCAGCCACCACCCTCCTTCTCCCAACCTTCGTTTTCTATCTTTATGTACTCGATAGCGACAGCATTAGCACTAGCATCAAGGTCTGGTAAAGCTTGATATTCCGAAACCCAGCAACCAAAAACGCTATATGAAGCTGCTTTCTCACCAGCTTCATCACGAACCTCAATAGTGATATCTTTACGGAAATCTGCCAGAGACATTTCTGGTTTATCACCAAGCTTCCAGACCTTATTTGCCCATTCTTGAAAATCAGAATGTTTGCTACTAACACCTCGTTCTAAGGTGATGGGATCGTACTTGCTTTGTCCTGGAGACTTATAGACAGTACTAAAGTCGCCACCTGAGCGGTGTTCTATAACCTCAGTAGTTCGCTTCAGACCACTGACTTTACTTACCCCAGCTACTTCTTTACCAGCGAATTTTACAACAAATTTAAAGTTTTTGTAGTAGTCTATACGGTTACTTGAAATAGAAGGCATATATTTCTCCTTAAACTGCTATTTGTCCGGCTATTTGCTGAATCTTGAGAATGACAAATTCAGCAGGTTTGAGAGGAGCAAAGCCAACAATGATATTGACAATTCCTAAGTTAATATCATTTTGGATTGTTGTTTCCTTATCGCACTTTACAAAGTAAGCATCTTCCGGCTTACGACCTTGAAAAGCTCCTTGAAGGAACAGACCATGCATAAAAGCCCCAAGATTCAGAATAAAACTGCTCTTTCAACCTCCAGTCATAGAGATTTAATCTCCGAAACTGTGGACTCCTTAAATAAGAGTTAGCGGGTAGAGTTGATAAGATGTACTCGAAAATTTAACAAGTAAGGACTGTTA
>NZ_JAIVFR010000882.1 GCF_020829685.1 Nostoc sp. CHAB 5715
CTGAGGCTAATAGCAAAAGTCGTCTAAAGACGACTAAGAAAGGCTTTTAGTCCACTTTAGTGGACTTAAGCTAAAAGCCTGTGAACTTTAGTTCTGGGCGGTTTATGTTTAGAACGAAATAGCCCTGATTCACTATGATAGGTTTTTATTGGTGTCGATTCAGATGGCTGAATCAAATATAAAATTTTCTGATTTGGTGCGGGTTTTTGTTTACGGCACGCTCAAACCAGGTGAAGCTAACTATAAAAGATACTGTGCTGGCAAAGTAGTTAATTTTGAAAGAGCCTTTGTACAAGGCAAATTGTTTGCTTTGCCAATGGGCTACCCAGCGATGACGCTAGGGGATAGCCAAGTTCACGGATATTTACTTTCTTTTTCCAACCCAAGGATTTTAAATGAGCTAGATGTGCTGGAAGATTACCAGCCCAATAGACAACCACCAGAAAACCTCTATAATCGGCAAACTATCGAGGTTTATGAGCCACAGTCGCTCTCTTTGGGTTGGGCTTGGGTTTATTTAATGACTTTAGAGCAAGTTGAGCAATTAGGAGGCTTCCTCCAACCTGACGGCTGGTGGAGTCGCTGTGGTTTAACCGCAAATTACAGTTATGATCTGTGAACTGTTAATGCGATTAGTTTATGTCCTGTTTGGAGTCGTGCCGTTGCGGCTGTACCGGATAGATTGGATTTTCTGGAGAAGCTACTGCTGCTTTAGGAATTTCAATTACCGGGTTATTTAGCCCCACCATCAACGGGGAAGGTGGAATTATCGACGCTGAGGATGTTTGTATCGGTTCTGTTTGTGGTCGTTGTGCCAGTTGCGGCACTCTCGAACCAATAGGTATTAAACCAGATACTGCACCGATTACACAAGCAGCAACGGCTGCACCTCCCGCCATCCAGTTTAAACGGGAACGGCGGCGCAAACGTGTCAATACTTGCCCAACTGTTACTTCTGGTGACTGTTGGGCTGTTGGCACTGGGAGCGTCCGCAAGCCTTGGCGCAGCTTTAAAAGTCGAGCATACAAGCATTGAACTGAGGCATCATTTGCCAGCCATTCTTCTACTTGCCTGCGTTCAGTGGCTGTGACTTCACCATCAAGATAAGCACTCAATAACTCGAAGCGATCGCGCTTCACCATATCCATAAGACCCGTTGATTCATTGGTATGATTGGCCATTCCATCTGACAAATCTTGAGGAAGTTGCAAAGGAGAACGGTCGTAAAACTGAGAATCAGTAGTCATCTTAACATTATTACCAATTCATACACGGGTAAACTGGGCGGGAGATTTGGAGAAATTAGCCAATTTTCCTCTTCAGGGCAGAAGCGATCTACGTTGTGGGAATTCTTAATCTATGCTTAAATTCTGCCATTGGGCAGAGGCAAGATACTGTAAATTAGGAATCTAGATAATTCTGCAAGTGAGTTTGCAGCCTCGTTCTAGCTCTAGCTATTCTTGACTTCACAGTTCCTAAGGAAACTCCAGTGATTTCGGCAATTTCTTCATAAGCCATGCCTTCGATTTCTCTCAGGACAATGGTAGTACGAAAAACTTCTGGTAAATCCGCGATCGCTTCTCGCAGTTGCTCGTAAAATTCTCTAGTTGTCAGTTCTTCTTCAGGCCCTGGGGTATCGCCAGCGATTTCCCAATCCATCTCACCGTCCTCTAACGAACGGGGAGCATCCAGTGACAAAGGACTCATAACCCGCTTGCGTTTCCGCAACTCGTCGTAAAACAAGTTGGTGGCAATACGGCTTAACCAGCCCCGAAATTTGGCAGGTTCTTGTAATCGGTTAATATTCCGATAGACTCGAATCCAAACTTCTTGAGCCAAATCGGCTCTGTCAGCCCAATCTGGAGCCAGGTGGTATAGAACTCTATCAACTTGACTTTGATAGCGGTGTAATAGTTCTGCAAACGCAACACGATCTGGTCGCAGTCCGGCTTGACAGCGCAAAATTAAATCGTGGTTAGGGAGTTTGTCAACTTGCACTGATGCTTCTGGATACTTTGCATCAACCGTTGACCAGGATACAGAGATCGACTGACTCATAGATCGTACTGGCTCTAAATCATCCCTATCTATTAGACCTGCTAATGGGACAGAAGTTCCATGCTAAGGTGACGGATTTATGACTGGAACACTGAGGCAGACAATTATGGATACATTTATAGCAATAAGGAGAGCCACTTTTTCCTTATACTGCTGGCATAGCTGCCCAAGACTCATCCACTAATAAAGACGCGGCAATATGCACATTTTGGTACTTTTAGCAACTGGGTATATACGCTTGATAAAAATAATTAAATCTGGTTATAAGGATGAAGATAAAAATTTTGTAATTCTAACTTTTTAATACCTTTAAAGTTCAGGTATTAATTTCTGGAAGTTGGGTTGCTGTGGTGACTATAATGCTGATTTATTTTTTTGATTTTGTTAGCAGAATAGCTGCTGATTGTTCTGGTTGTGATCCGTAGGTAGCACCATTATGTTGCTCTGGTACGCGAACTTGAAAAAGGAAATTGAGGGAAAATGTAATTGTGACTGCTAAGAATAGTTTTTCAAACATGGTTTTTCTCCCACCGACACCACTAATAATTGATTACTACATTTCAAAAATTGCACCAGAAAGTTTAAGTATTGGCTTACAACCCCCAGAACTTTGGAGGAATGAGGTTGGTCACTTGAAGTTTTGCTGCTGGGACATGGATAGTCTTAGTTTGCCCAGAGATGTTGGCAGATTTATAACGGAAATGATAAGTATTGATAAATTTTTGATGATCGGATGATGAACTCATCCAATTACTCGGCTGGATATGTCAGGGATAAATAATAGGCGATGGCAATGGTAAGAAATGAATCTATAGGGCGGATGGTAATGTTGCTCTGTTTTGGCACAGCATTTTTATCTTTAGCTGTCCATTGGCGTATTACTACGGCAGAACGGCAGTCTGATAAGTCTGCATCTACTGCGATGCGGCGAGATTCTACCCTAACCAATCCTAAGGGAAACCGCCCAGAGGGAGTCTACAAGAATCTTTCCCAAGTTAGTTTAGGGGAAATTGCACTGGGTGCATCTGTGCCAGTTGATGAAGTCACCCAAGGCACAACTGCCCAGAGGGTGTTTACACCAAAGTCCTCTGCTATTAAGCCTCAAACTAAGTCGAAAGTAATTAAAAAGAATGT
>NZ_JAIVFR010000883.1 GCF_020829685.1 Nostoc sp. CHAB 5715
TACGTCTCTACATCCAGATTCATATTTCAATTCAGCAACGCCCAATACTTTCTAGAATTGGGGATAACTGAAAGTAGAAAATTACAGCTATTTTCAGGTAAATAGACCACCGGTAGGGGCACAGCATTGCTCATACGTGTCAACTTAACGTAAAAGCCATGTCCCGCAAGGAACTTCAGTTCCTTGGCTTTTAGCTTAAGTCATCTCTTGATGACTAAATAATCCGAAAAATTTTTAGTCTACTTCAGTAGACTTTAGCTATGAGCCGCTGAAATTCATTTCTGGGCGGGCGTGGAAGCCAACAGATAAGCGATTTTTAGTGTAAATCCATCTTATAAGGGAAGTCCCATTCGACCCTAGTGTATGATCGATAAAGTTATTCGGTTCTGGTGGGGAACAGCTACCAGAGGTAACTCTTAAAGTTCGGTGCAAATCCGGCACTTGGGAGCAACTGTAAACCAATTTGAGATATAATCTAAAATCCCAAATAGAGTGAGTCAGGATGCCCGCCGAAATAGATTTATCAATTCCACATATCTGCCTTTATCTTAATGATGCGCGTTTTGATTCTGGGTGGAACGGGAGATGCCGCAGAACTAGCTGCCAAAGTGGCGACTATCCAAGGGTTAGAAACAATCACGTCTCTAGCTGGGCGCACCCGTGAACCATCAGTACCGTTAGGCGATTTACGGGTTGGAGGCTTCGGTGGTGTGGCTGGATTGGCTAGCTATCTGCGAGTAATGCAAATCGATTTATTAATTGATGCAACCCATCCTTTTGCTACTCAGATTTCTTTCAATGCGGCGGATGCCGCAACCGAAGTCGGAGTACCCCATCTGATGTTAATACGCCCGCCTTGGGAAAAAGGAAGTGGCGATCGCTGGATTGAAGTTGACAGTGTTGAAGCCGCCGCCGCATCTGTAGCAAACCAGGCACAGCGAGTATTTTTAACAGTTGGCAGGCAAGAACTCGCCGCTTTTGCTCACCTAGAGAAAATTTGGTTTCTGATGCGGATGATTGACCCTCCTACCAATGATGCTTTAGTGCCACCGGGAGTGATATTGTGCGATCGCGGGCCCTTTACCCTCAATAATGAAAGACAAATCCTGATTCATAACAAGATTGGTACCATAGTGAGTAAAAATAGCGGTGGCGATGCAACAAAGCCCAAGATTATTGCAGCGCGAGAACTGAGCGTAAACGTTGTTATGGTAAATCGTCCACCCATACCGCCAGGGGAGCAGGTTACTGATGTTGATGGTGCTTTGGTATGGTTAATTGACAAGTTGCACTAGTCGTGTGTCAAATATATTTTGACGGATATCAAGACATTTGAGAAACACAAAAAACTCTTTCCCCACTACTTCGGCTTACCTCGGCAACGCTTGGCACAAGTCGCGGTTCCTGAGCGTAGTCGACTTGTACTGAGCGGCGTCGAAGTAAGGACAGTACAAGTCCCTACTCCCCACTCCCTACTCCCCACTCCCCACCTTCACCCGTCATTTTTGGGTTGACAGACCACTAGTCGTGAAACAAGGAAAAAGCCGCCGATCAGACTTTTAGAAATGCTAAGATTTCCCCTTAGGAATTGACCCTTCAATTCCCTCAACATACCAATCCATCGCCAGTTGTCTCTGATCATCCAAAACCTTACCTTTTGGCACTCGCACCACGCCTTTTTGGTCTTTCACCGGGCCATCAAAAGGATGTGCACTACCCTGAATAAACTCATCGCGTTTCGCATTCACCAGTTGTTGCACATCCCCTGGAATCGCCTGATTCATTGGGGAAATATCCACCATTCCTTGACTAATGCCATCCCAAACCTCAAGAGATTTCCAAGTATTACTCATTACAGCCAAGGCTTTATCTGTATAGAATTTTCCCCATTTGTTAATAGCTGATGTTAGGTGAGCTTTTTGACCAAACTTACTCATATCAGTGTTGTAGCCAAAAGCATAAATGCCTTTCTCCTGTGCCAATTGAACAACGGCACTAGAGTCGGTATGCTGTGTCAGTACATCCGCACCTAAATTTACCAAAGCTTGAGCCGCTTCTCTTTCTTTAGCTGGATCGTACCAACTTTGTACCCAAAGTACCTTAACTTTTGCTTGGGGATTTGTTGATCTTACTCCTTGAGTGAATGCACTGATTCCCCGAATTACTTCTGGTATTGGGTATGCGCCAATAAAACCAACTACATTTGATTTTGTCATCTTGCCAGCAATCATGCCGGTTAAGTAACGCGGTTCTTCAAACCGTCCCAGATAAGTGCCGACATTGGCAGCACGTTTGTATCCTCTGCAATGTTCAAAGACAATATCACCAAAGTCCTTAGCAACTTTAATTGTTGGGTTCATGTACCCTAAGGAAGTTGTAAAAATCAACTTGTTACCATCTAATGCGAGTTGGCGAATCACCCTTTGGGCATCAGCACCTTCGTTGACATTTTCCACAAAGGTAGTTTTTACCTTATCTTGAAGATTTGCTTCCATGTCTCTGCGACCTAAATCATGGGCATAAGTCCAGCCAAAATCACCCACAGGGCCGGCATAAACAAATCCCACCTTCAGAGGTTCATTTACCGCCACAGGCGACGCTGAGGGAGATACTTCACCCTGCGATTTAGCATTTTTGCCTTGAACACAATTAGTTAAGGTAAAGCTAGATCCTGCTAAAGTGACATACTTTAGAAAATTCCGACGATCCATCTTGAGAAAGAAGGCAATTAATGGTAATATTATTATAGAGAATCACAACATTTTTTCAGAAAGCGGATATTTAAAGCCAGCTTTTTGATAAAACTGCGATCGCAGACCGATAAAGTTTGATTGGCTGACAAGCAACAGTGAATATTACAAAAAAAGGCGGCGTTGCTGATTCCATGTATGAAAATGATTTTGCATAATACCAAAATCCTTGTAGAGACGTAGCACTGCTACGTCTCTACAAGGATTCATACTTCAATTCAGCAACGCCAAAAAGGCACAGAGCAGCAAGAAACTGACCCAAAAGCTCTCGCCCGGAAAATGCTCCTCAGTTTTGAGGGAAAGTTCCTAGCAACTAGTGGTCTGTCCCATTAATTTTGCTGGGTTGGATAAATCTTTGAAAGCTTAACTCTTGCATCTTCTGTACGAAATCGCCAATCTACACAAACCTGATTAATATTGCGATCGCACTCCCAAATTG
>NZ_JAIVFR010000884.1 GCF_020829685.1 Nostoc sp. CHAB 5715
AAAAGATAGTTCCTTGATTACTGATTATGTTGAGCAATCGTCTGTTGAGTCTCTTGAGGTTAATTTACCAATACTAATCAAGGAACTCTCTCAATATCAGCTTTCTTTAACCAATGGAGCAACTACATTAGACAAACTGACAACAGCATTAATTCAATCAGAACAACGTGAAATATCGCAACTCGCCATAAATGCAATAGTTGATTATGTTGAGCAATCGTCTGTTGAGTCTGCACTCGCTGAAACATTACCAACTGTAATCAAGGAACTATCTTTTTATCCTGCTAATAGTGAATTTACTAAGATTGTCACCAATGTAGTCGCCGTAATTGATAAATTATCGGAGCGCCTTAAACAAAAAACTGCTGGTGCAGTCGAACACAAAGAACAAGTTACAACAAATGTAGAGTCACTTATAAAGCAGATGCTCCAGCATTTAGATAAACAACAAATGTCAGATTTATTTATCGAAGTAGGAAAATATGCTCAACGGAAAAAAGTCAAAGGTGATCAAGTTAACGAGTTATTTTACCCTGTCGGTCAAGCTGACTTATCTATAACTTTTGAACAGAAAATGAATATGGTTCGCCAATTAATTAGAGAGGACAAATACCGGATTATGAGCTTGTTAGAAATCCCCCAATCCAACGAGAGAAAACAAGGTAGATTTAGACGATAAACACTTCTGAGAGAAAGAGGAAAGGATGTATTCAAAACCTTTACCCTTTCCCTGCAATCCTATTCCCCCTTATCATCCTTTATCCGTTCCACTTTTTTCAATGCGCCATAGGAAGATGCAATTTTCTATCTCTTTATACCTCTAGATTCCGAGTTTTGTTGAGCATTGTTTTCAAGTTGACGATGCATATCAACAACAGATTGAACCTTATCAAGTGCCTGTAACTGCTGCTCTGAAACATTAGGCGATAAAACTGCATCAGTGAGAACAGCCTCGCCGTTTTTGGCACGAACGATTACATTACCGTCTTGCTGTTCAAAATCAAAAGTTTTACTTTTGAAGCTTCTAGAACCATCAGGGTTATCTTTGCCCAAAATGTTAAGCAGGGCTTTAACACTTTGCTCGATAGCTTGGCCTTTGGCATCCTCAACAGCAGCCCGTAGTTCAGTTCGAGTATTGTCAATGGCTGACTTAACACCCATAAGGCTTTGCTCAATAGTGTTTTTAACACCATCTACTTGTGTACGTAACTCTTGAGTTAAGTTACCAACTTGTTGATTGAGTTTATCCCTGACGTTATCTGTATTTTCTCTGACTTCATCTAGTCGGTTAGTAACTTGTTGCTCTATTTGAGCTTTCATCTGTGCAATTTCTTTCCTTAGCTTGGTGACTTCAGGTGTCAGCGCATCCAAAACTCGCTCAAATACATTTTTAGCCGTTTTCTTTACCTGACGTTCAACTGACCCAACCCAGTTTTGAAGTTTAGTATTTTGAACTTGTGGTAAAAACCCCTGATTTACCTGGGACAAAGCTTTTTGGGTGTTCTCAATCAACTGTTGTTGCTTTTCTAAAGACTTACCCATTTCGGCAACTTGAGCAGTCAGTTCTGACAGAGATTCGGGTGAAAGCTTTTCTGATTTGATACTATCTACAAGTTTTTGTTGTTCGCTTAGTTTTTTCTGTAATACTTGCACTTGTTTTCCTAAAGCTTCTACACTGTAGATTCGCTCATTACTTACAACTTTATTTTTCTGTGATGCAGGAGCTAAACCTAATTTGTCAGTCAGTACCTCTCCATTCTTAATATGGAATACTTTTTCATTCCCAATTTTAATAGAAATTGCCCCTTGAGAATTTTTCGGGTCAGACAGAGCTTTTTTTAAGTTCTCTACTATCGTTGGTGTTAATAAGTTTTTAGAGGGGGATTCTCCCAATGTTCCTTGATAAACTTTGCTAGAGCTAGAGTAAATATGAACATCCTTGGTGGGATCTAATCCTTTTTCTTTAGCTTTCGTATGGATCAGTTTCAGGAGAGATTCTAAAATGTCTAGATAATCTCGCTTAATTTCATTCGCTTCACCATGCTCAATCATTATTTTCACCTTTGATAATTGACTGAATTAACAGTTCGGGATTAATCGCTACTTCTGGCAAAACTATCCCACCGAGTTTATTAAGAACCTGTCTACCTTCAACTTCAATGTAAGCAAATTCTCCATCAATCATCACTGTTATCGATGATGTATTTTTTTCAGCATGAGCTGGGACATAATCTTTCAGAACACCATTTAACACAAAAATATTGGCATCATCTGCATCACCACTATAGACTTCAAGGCATTCAGGAAGATAGTTAGCATCAAAAGGCAAGTTATCCCAACTATCAGCAGTGTTTAAAATCTCGCTCGGATATTTATCTGCTAGGGCTGCTATATCAGGAGGAAGTTTAGCAATTTGTTTTCTATCATAATCAGAGAACGGGTAAAACTTATTTGGTGACATGATTTTTATCCAGGGAACTCTTAACAGGGAACTCTTAACAGGGAACTCTTAACAGAATTTATTGTTGTAGCTTTTTAATAAGACCAACAATCATTCGGCTCTCTTCTTGAAGTAAAGGGATAATAGATTCTATATCCGCTTGACTACATAATCCTACCCTCTGAGATAAGATAATATGTGTCTCTAATTCATTAAGTGAGCCTTGGGCAATATTTAAAAATCTGATATACTCAGCCGTTGACCTTCTTCCATAGCATAAGTGATATATTAGCTGGAATAGATGCCGTAGACCTTCTGATTTGTGATACCATTCCATACAACTCTTCTTTGGGAAAGAGCTTTGTTAAAAAATAGCACTTTTCAGCTATATCCATGCCTTTCTGCCAAAATTTTAAGTCTTTAAAATTATTTATCTCTGGCATTTAAAAACCCTTTATTTATTGCTAAATTGTTTTGTTTCCTGTTAAGAGTTCCCCGTTCCCTGTTCCCTATTCGCTTTTAAATCAAACTAGCATATTCTGATAACTGCTCTTGAGTTTCTATCAAAGGCAGTAACTTTAATGCCTCTGCCCGACGAATTCTCATTTCTTCATCTGCTGGAGGTTTCAGAATAGACTTCATCGCCAATGACTTTTGGAATTTGTACCAAGCTTTCACACTCGCAGCTTCTGAGTTAATCTCATGTTGAGGAATATGAATATTTTGCAAAATTGGTATACTTATC
>NZ_JAIVFR010000885.1 GCF_020829685.1 Nostoc sp. CHAB 5715
ATCAAATTGGTATGTTGTTACAAGATACTCTGTTATTTGACACTACAGTACAAGAAAATATTGCTTTGACCATGCCTGATGCCACACCATCCGAGATTGTGGAGGCTGCTAAAATTGCTTGTGCCCATGATTTCATTATGAATTTGCCGTCGGGTTATGAAACTCGTGTTGGAGAGAGGGGTTCAGCTTTATCTGGTGGACAAAGACAACGAATTGCTCTAGCTCGGACTGTACTACAAAACCCACCACTGTTGATTCTGGATGAAGCTACCAGCGCACTTGACTATGCTACTGAACGTCAGGTGTGCTTGAATCTAGCCCAAGTATTTAAGGGAAGGACAGTATTTTTTATTACCCACAGGCTAGGAACAATTCAAAATGCCGATGTGATTTTGATGATGAGCCAAGGACGAATTGCAGAACAGGGAACTCATGCAGAACTTATGGCTTTAACAGGGCTTTACTATTGCTTATACCAACAACAGGAAGTAGGAGGGAGGGAGTGAGGGAGGGAGTGAGGGAGGGAAAACTTATCTGTTTTTATTGGCAGAGATGACCCATTTATCTGAGTTATGAATCATTGTAACGAGCATACCTAGAATTGAATTATATGTTTTGTAAAGTTCACGCCCTGTTTCAGCACTTAGATAATTACATTCAACAGCAAACTCAATCCATGTTTGAGTTTCGGCAGCTTCAGCAGAAGAGTCACTTAGCTTGGCTACAAATGCTGCTTCATAAAGACGTTTGCGCCAAGCTTCCGCTAAATTGGCACATACAGAACGAGATGAGCGACGAATTTGATCGGTCAAAGAATATCTTTCTTCAACAGGAAACTTTTTTGATAACTCAAAAATAGACATTGCTGCATTAAACGCCATTTGGTAAACTTCTAAATCTCTTTGGCTTTTTAAGGATTCTCTAGTCATTTCTCAATCGATACAATAGTTTGGTTTGATAATTTGTTCAGCAAAAGTTCTTATTTTACTATTTACTAATCTAATTCTATAAGAAAATTATGAGTATTAATAATGGCAATGGAAACGGTAAGTTTATAAATAGTGTAAGTAACGAACCCCTTTCCCAATCACAACCTAAAACTTCTCTCACTCCCTCGCCCCCTCACTCCCTCACTCCCTCACTCTCCCCCCCTCCCCGTTATATTCCTAAATTTGAGCAACCTGTAATTCTTCGGCAATCCCGAAAATGGTCACGCGCTATCCTCTGGGGTTTGATGGGTGTTACAACTGGTACAATCATTTGGGCAAACTTCGCTAAAATTGAAGAAGCAGTTTCTGCTACTGGTAAGTTAGAGCCGACAGGTACAGTTAAAGAAATACAGGCTCCTGTTGGTGGCGTAGTTAAAGAAATTTATGTTGAAGATGGACAGCAAGTTAAACTTGGTGAGCATCTTCTCAGCCTTGACCCCACTACTGCTAATGCCCAACTTGACTCCTTAAAGAAAATTCGCTCATCTCTAATTCAAGAAAATCAATTTTATCAATCTCAAATGACAGGTGGAGCTACAGTTACTGCCACCGATGTTAAAGTTTCAAATCAAATGCTTGACCTGACCAAAAGCCGGGCAGCAATAGTAGCAGAGAACCGATTATATCGCGCTCAACTAGATGGTACAGGTTCTAGCAGTGGACTTTCTATAGAACAAAAAGAGCGCCTAGTATCCACTTCTTCGGAATTAGATGCGCGTGTAACTGCTGCAAAGCTGGAAGTTGATCAATTAAGTCGCCAATCCAAGCAAACTGAGATAAAGCTGGCTGCTACTAAAGACACCTTGGTAATGAACCGAGGTATTCTTGATAATATTACCCCGTTAATGAATGATGGGGCGATTTCTAAGATTCAATATTTCAAGCAGCAAGAAGAAGTCAGAAACGCTCAATCTGAAATTGACCAGCTTACCCAAGAGGGATTGCGTTTACAATCTGCTATTAATCAAGCACAAGCTAAGTTGCAATCAACTGTAGCTATTTCTCGTAAAGATTGGCTCACCCAAATTGCAGATAATAACAAAAAAATTGCTGAAATTGATTCTCAGTTGACTAAAGCCATAGTCGAAAATAATAAGAAAATTGCCGAAAATGATTCTCAGTTGAGTCAAACTCAAATGAATCTTCAATATCAGTCAATTAATTCCCCAGTTAATGGTACAGTATTTGAACTGAAAGCACATACACCAGGATTTGTAGTGACATCTAGCGAACCAATTCTGAAAGTTGTTCCTGATGATGCTCTGGTAGCTAAAGTCTACATCACCAATAAAGATATTGGTTTTGTTAAAGAGGGGATGACGGTAGATGTGAGAATTGACTCATTTCCTTTTAGTGAATTTGGTGATGTCAAAGGTAAGCTAGCATGGATTGGAAATGATGCATTACCACCAGACCAAATTTATCCTTTCTATCGTTTTCCTGCTAAGGTACGGCTGGAGCGACAGTCAATTTCTATTAATGGACGTAAAGTACTTCTGCAATCTGGAATGTCAGTTAGTGGTAATATTAAACTGCGAGAACGGACAGTAATGAGTATCTTTACTGATATGTTTAGCTCTAGTGTTGAAAGCCTTAAGTTTGTTCGCTAAGTTAGTAAATGTGCTTTGAATCATAATTTCTCATGAAATTGGCAATTCTTCCTCTTGTTGCAGATAATAGTTTTAGAGCTAATTATTTAAGAGGTTGATTGTGGTCTTTGCTCAAACCAGTCCCTGTGATGTAATAACAACTCGCCTGACGTTAGACGAGTACCGGGCTATGGAAGAAACAAACCCAGAACGCCATGAATACCGCAACGGAGAAGTTATTACTATGTCGGGAGGTTCGGAATCTCATAGTGCGATTGCCAGCAACTTCTTAATTTACTTAGGGTTTTTACTAAGAGACACCGATTTCCGTTTGTATAATAGCGACTTGCGAGTTTGGATTCCTGAATATCAGTGTGGTACTTATACAGATTTGATGGTTGTTAATGGTGAACCAGAGTTCAATGGCAATCGCAATGATGAAATTCTCAATCCAATACTGATTGTCGAAGTTCTATCACCCTCTACTGAAGCATACGACCGAGGGGACAAGTTCAGAAAATATCGCTCTATTGCACGCTTTTGTGAATATCTGCTTGTAAGCCAAACTGAACCCTACATTGAGCAATATCACA
>NZ_JAIVFR010000886.1 GCF_020829685.1 Nostoc sp. CHAB 5715
CTCCTAAGTGATTCTACTAACGCAGAAGTGCCAGGATTTACACCTTCCGAACGTTCAGTTTATCCAAATTTGGAGAGAGTATTTAGTCAAGCCACTGGGCGATTATTTGTCACTACCTTTGCTTCTAGCGTCCATCGTATCAATATGATTTTGGATATCGCCAAGAAGCAAAACCGTGTAGTGACGATTGTGGGGCGTTCGATGCTGAACTTGATTGCTCATGCCCGCAATTTAGGTTACATCAAGTGTGAAGACAATCTGCTGCAACCATTGCACGCAGTCCGCAATCTGCCTGATGAGAAAGTACTGATTTTAACTACAGGTTCTCAGGGTGAATCGATGGCAGCAATGACCCGCATTGCCAACAAAGAACATCCTCACATTAAAATCCGCGAAGGAGATACAGTAGTATTCTCTGCTAACCCAATTCCCGGAAATACGATCGCAGTAGTCAACACCATTGATAAATTGATGATTCAGGGTGCAAAAGTGGTCTATGGGCGGGATAAAGGGATTCACGTCTCCGGTCACGGCTGTCAGGAAGAACAAAAGCTGATGATTGCCTTAACTCGACCCAAATTCTTTGTGCCATTTCACGGCGAACATCGGATGCTAGTGAAGCACGCAGAAACGGCTCAGAGTATGGGCATTCCCGCAGAAAATATGATCATTATTCAGAATGGTGATATTGTCGAACTGACTGAAGATGGTATTTGCGTCGCTGGTAAAGTGCCATCTGGCATCGAATTGGTGGATACTACTAGTTCGGGTATGGTAAGTGCCAAAGTGCTGCAAGAACGGCAACGTATGGCTTCAGAAGGCATTATTACGATCGCAGCTGCCATTGATTGGAATGGTAAACTGTTGGCAAAACCAGAAATTCACCTACGGGGTGTAGTGACAAGTGTAGAGCGATCGCTCCTACAAACCTGGGTAAAACAACGAATTGAAGAAATCCTCACTGTGCGGTGGACAGAATTTGCTCCTGGGGAAGCAGCAGATATAGACTGGGGTGGATTGCAAGGTACTTTAGAACGAGAATTGCAACGTTCCATCCGTCGGGAATTCCAATGTCAGCCATCTGTGACTTTGTTAATGCAAATCCCTGATGAGCCACCCGTAAAAGTTGCCGATGGGAGAAGACGGCGGACTCGGACTGCTGCTCAGGTAGCATCATAGAGAATTTAAAATAAAAATCTCACGCTAAAGCGCACAGACGGGGAGTTTTTCTGAATGTCTTTGCGCTTTGGCGTGAGATATAGTCTTTTATTATGGGTATAGAAATCACAGTAAATAGTACTTGCTTACATAGCAATCCTATCTGATTTGTGAAAATTCTCAGTGTCCAAATCCCCGACTTCTTAAAAAAGTCGGGGATCTAACTTTTCACGAATGATTTAGGATTGCTATAGTTAGTTCTTGGAGGCGATCGCTATGACTAAAACACCAATAAAAATTAGTACTCTTGAGGAATACATCAATTTTGATGATGGCACAGACAAGCGCTATGAAATTGAGGATGAGGTGCTAGTAGAAATGCCTCCTGGTACTGGCAAACATGAGGCGATTATCACCCTACTGTTAGTTCGCTTTTTTTTAGAAATTCAAAAAATGGGACTGCCTTTACAACCGCGCCCTAACGGTACAGAGGTGCTGACCAATAAACAACTTAGAAGACCTGATATTTGTGTGATTACCAACGAACAGGCAAAAAGTATTGAGAGTACTTCGGCTATCCTTAAAACTGCTCCACCCCTTTTAGTTGAAGTGGTAAGCCCTGAATCTATTGACCGGGACTATAATCAAAAAACCTCTGAGTATGCAGCTATGGGTGTGGTCGAATATTGGATTGTTGACCCTCTGGAAAATAAAATAACTGTGTGTTTGCTAGACAACAGTAGTTACAAGCAAACTGTATTTACTGCAAACCAACAGATTATTTCTCAAACATTCGCAGAACTAACACTGACAGCCCAGCAGGTGCTTTCAGCTTAGGGTTGTTAAATTTTTTCATTAACTTACCTCATTCTGGCATGATTCATATACGGAAACTGGTTTAAATAGAGGGTTGGATATGCGTATCAAGCGTGTACTTAAAAATAATATTACTTATTTACATCTAGTTGAGGAGGGTTATAGCCCTGAAAAGAAGAAGGGCGAAAATAAAATAATTAAGGTACTGGGGGTAGAAGAACAAGAACTAGCCAGGCCACTCAATGACATGACTGAAGAGTTTGCAGTTGTGTGGGCGGAGGACAGGACTTTAGGTAATGCCGTACCATTTAGTGAAAGAGTTATAGGAAAGTTTCCAGAGGAAGATAGTGGTAGTGGCGTAATACTCCCCTGTGATATAGTTCCATGTGGCAAGTTTCGTAACGGGGCAGAGCGTTGGTGGTGTCGCACCCATCAAGTACACTGGGGAGTCAAAGCTGATTTGCAACAGGCAGTTCAAGGTGATGAGGGTATAAGATGCTCAAACTGCACCCAGCCTATGCATTACACAAAAAATCCGTTGGTGATTAATCCAGATGATTATGACGGTAGCTTAGATGGACTACTAGAACGTTTTGCCCCATACCGGGAAGTTCATATAGAGTTAGCCCAACCTCTACCGATAGAAAAACTTATGACCTATGGTAATGTGCAACTCTTAGAAGGGCGATCGGTGCATTTTATGGTATCTAGAGAGGCGCTTACCCGCACCGTATCTAAGATTTTGACGGATTTAGAGGTAATTGATTTAACAGTTACCGAACCGCCTGTAGAGGAAGTAATTGGACGAGTATTTCAGGCAGGTGTTGTGTAGACGCGATTAATCGCGTCTGTACAAGAGCCGATTAATCGCGTCTGTACAAGAGCCGATTAATCGCGTCTGTACAAGAGCCGATTAATCGCGTCTGTACAAGAGCGGAGAATTCTGGGTAATTTTTGTAGCGGGAAGTGAAAAATGAAGCGGATAATCAGAAAAGCCTTAACTTTGCTGTCAGTATACTACGCCTATATGGTTGAGTATCGAGCAGAATTAATCTTATGGGTTTTGGCTGGGTCTTTGCCGATTATCCTCATGTGTATCTGGATACAGGCGGCACAAGGCGGTCAGTTTGGGCTATCACCTGTAGATTTTGCTCGTTACAAAAATTACCCAGAATTCT
>NZ_JAIVFR010000887.1 GCF_020829685.1 Nostoc sp. CHAB 5715
CAATTCATAGAAAGCGGCGGGAAACTCCATCCCGCAAGTGGCGTGGAGAGGGACAGCCGCCCCGCCGCTTCGGGCATTGGGCACTTGTACTGAGCGAAGTCGAAGTATTGGGCATTGGAAACTTCTTTCCCCTGCCCCCTGCCCCTTTTCCTCTTCTTTGACGTACACTTCCAGCTTGACAATCGCGTAACCAAGTTTTAACTCCTTGGGCAACAGTGCCGTTACTACTATCGCGTGGCGGAGATACTGGCTGCTGTCCTGAGTAGGAACCAATTTGAGAAAACATCATCACTAAACGCCAACCAATTTTAGTTTTAGTCAACAATAGCCAGTGGAATTCCTGCAATTCTACTGCTTTCTTTCCTATGTACTGCCGCTCTAAGGTAGTGAAGAAAACTTGCTCAACTCCTGATGCAGAACTTTTAGACGCGTCTGCACTATATTCTTCAAGGTTAAGGGGTAGAGGAGTAAACTCAGGTCTTCCTGCCACTAGGATATAACTGTAAATATCACTGCTTCTTCTGAGGCGGCGGGCGCGTTGACTAGCGCGATTAGTATAACTAGGTAAATTTTGCAGTAGCTGTATAGTTAATGTTTCTAAATTTTGCTCAGAACACAAAGACTTTACCCCACCGTTGACATTTTCCTTTTCTGCTAGCGCAGAGGGTTTAGGGGTGAGGTTTATCGAGAACGCTGGGTAAGCAAGGCTATTTGATACTAAAACCCAGAAGCTACAAGCTAAAAGCCAACTATAATTTTTCTTTTTGAGCGAAGAGGTAAGATTGTTCTCCCCTACACCCTGCACCCGATCCCCCGGCTTCTTACTGACTTTTAGCTTCATGCCACCGTGGTTAACTCCTCAGAAATCCTCTTCCAAGCTAACTCTGGCTCAGTAGTAGTAGTGATGGGACGCCCAATTACTAGATAATTTGCGCCTGCTTTAATGGCTTGTGCTGGCGTGAGCGATCGCTGTTGATCGCCTTTATCTGCCCAAGTTGGTCTAACTCCTGGACAAACTAGCAAAAAGTCATCTCCACAAGTTTGTCGTAGCACTGCCGCCTCTTGGGGCGAACAAACTGCCCCATCTAATCTTGCCTCTTGAGCCAGCAGTGCCATTTCTAGCGCGTATTCTGGTAACTCTAGGGGAATCTTTAAATCAAACGCCAGCTGTCTAGCAGAAATACTCGTTAATAAAGTAATGGCAATTAATTTAGGCGGTTTTACACCTGTTTGGGCTGCCCCTTCTTGTGCCGCTTCTGTTGCAGCTTTCAGAGCTTCTTTACCACATGTTGCATGAATTGTCAATAAATCTACCCCGTAACGAGCTACACTACGACTTGCACCAGCGACTGTGTTCGGGATATCGTGAAACTTTAAATCTAGGAAGATGCGCTTTTCTTTGGACTTTAGCACTTCTAGAATTTTCGGGCCAGTGCTGGTAAACAACTCTAAGCCGACTTTCCACCAAACCACTTGCGGGAGTCGATCTATAAGAGCGATCGCACTTTGTTCATCCGCCACATCCAAAGCCACTATAACTCGTTGTACCTGTTCCCCATTCCCCATTCCCTACTCCCCACTCCCCATTTAAACTAAACGTACAAACTTATTTTTGCCAACTTGTAAAACCTTACCTTGTAACTGGTCGGCTTGTGCAAAAGTAGTATCAACATCGGTAATGCGATCGCCATCTAAGCGCACTCCACCTTCTTGAATTTTTCGCTTTCCTTCCCCCGTACTTTTGCATAAGCCAGTGACATTGAGAATATACGCTAACTTAGCGGGATGCGATACCTCAGCTAGAGAGAATTCTGGAACTGCACCTTCCTTTCCACCGCTTTGGGCGGCTTCTTTCGCCTCTTGGGCTGCTTGTTCGCCGTGGTACTGTTTGACAACTTCCCATGCTAAAAGTGTCTGGCGATCGCGGGGATTTTCTGGCAGTTGATCCAAAGGTAAATCTGTCAACAGTTCAAAATACTCCTCCAGCAGATTATCCAGAACGCCTTGTAACTTCTGATATTTTTGCCCAGGATGTTCCGACAACCCAATATAATTACCTAAAGACTTGGACATTTTTTGCACCCCATCTGTGCCAATCAAAATCGGCAGCAGCATCCCAAACTGTGGCTTTTGACCAAAATGGCGTTGCAAATCTCTGCCCACAGCAATGTTAAATTTCTGATCAGTCCCTCCCAATTCCACATCTGCCTCAACGGCAACGGAATCGAAACCTTGCATTAACGGGTACAGGAACTCATGGATAAAAATCGGATTCTCTTTTTTATAGCGATCGGCGAATCCTTCCTTAGCCAACATTTGCCCCACCGTCATCGTCGAGAGTAACTCCAAAATTTTCTCTAAGTTTAGTCCAGAGAGCCATTCGGAGTTATAGCGCACCTCTAATCTTCCTGGTGTGTCAAAATCCAAGATAGGACGTACTTGGTCAAGATAAGTCTGAGCATTTTGGGCTACATCTGCTTCTGTAAGCTGACGACGCACTTCAGATTTACCTGTCGGATCACCAATGCGTGCGGTAAAATCGCCAATAATCAGAACTGCTATATGGCCTGCATCTTGAAACGCTCGCAGTTTTCGTACTGGTATGCTATGACCAAGATGAATATCAGTACCCGTAGGGTCAATGCCCAATTTGATCCTCAAAGGTTGGTTTGTAGTTACCAAGCGCTTTTCTAGAGTTTCACTGTTAACATCAGTTGGTTGTGGGAAAACTTCTACCACACCACGACGCAGCCAAGCTAAATCTTGCGTCATACTAGAAAATCCCTGTTAGCTACGTTTTGCAAACTAGAAGTTAAGTTGGTTATAAACACTTGCAATTTATCCGCTTTCTCATCTGCCAAACTACTATAATTGCAAAAAATTAACCGCCTTGCTTCGTCCAATCAATTACAGTTAAATTTACAAGTGAGGAAGTGAAATCGCCGTGTCGTCTTCTAGGACTTTTGAAGATAAACAGCCACAACGTCGGGCTTCATCAGGTTTTGAGTTTTTGAAAGGAGTCGGTCAGGTAGCTGGCGGTACTCTCCTTTCAATGACCATGCTAGCAATTTCCATTGTAGCCGGATGACTGGTTGGTTTAGCCATTAGTTTCCGCAATTTGCCAGATGTGAGACAGCTA
>NZ_JAIVFR010000888.1 GCF_020829685.1 Nostoc sp. CHAB 5715
TGGGCAGACAATCACCAGCCGGAAAAGCAATTCAAGCCTTTATTAAAGAGCTAACACGTGGGTGACAAGTGCGCTTTGTGTGCCACAATCGATGGTGACAAGTGCGGTTGCAGTACCACGATCAACGGTGATAAGTCCGGTTACACTGCCACGATCAACGGTGATAAGAGCGGTTGCAGTGCCACGATCGACGGTGACAAGAGCGGTTGCAGTGCGGTTGCAGTGTGTCTACACTGTCTACACCTGTAGACGAAACTGTAGACGGGTAAAACCCGCTCTGGATGCCGTTTTTGGCAACTGTAGACAATTTTTTACGGGCTATTTTTTAACAGAAATTCCCCAAAAATAGGCATTTTTTTCTAATACATTGCTCAAAAACGTAGCAGCGCTAATTTAACAGTTTAGAGCCAGTTCGCACGATATAAGCGCTTAGTGCAACGAAAATTGCAACGCTACTCGATGCAATTTTCAACGCAGCCGGATCGCGATCGCAATTTCTAACTTACTTCTCCTAACTTCCAACTTCCACGAGCTAGCGCCGTGTTGTCGGAAGTTGAAGTCGGAAGTTACCGCAAGCAAGAGCGCTGCAACCCGCCGCCGCCGATTACGGACAAAATCGCCCGAAGATCGCCAAGTTTTTATTTGCTGGACTCGCTTGATTCTTCTTGCAGGTCTTTGTTTAGTGCAAGATAAACTTCCATGCAATGCGCTGGTTTACGCTCGAAGCCGCTTTCTGCCATTTGAATAAAAGAGTTCAAGGTATCGATATTTGTAGACCACTCGTAACCCGCTGCTTTTCCTTTTTTGGCAATTGTGTAGATCATGCCAGCCAAATCACCGTCATTCTCAATGCAGAGTTTTTCTAGTTTTTGAAACTGCTGTTTGTAAACATCAATCTCCGTTGGTTGCTTTTTCCCATCCTTTAATGCCAAGGCTTTTGGATAGTCGATTGTTTCTGAAGCCTTTGTAGAAGGATTTTGTTGCGTTCGCGCCTGGACAGAACAGCCGACTAGCAACGCCACTAACAGACCTGCAAAAAGTTTTTTCATGGGGATTTCTTGTACCTGCATTCATAATGCCCATATTTGTCATTTTTTACACATGAATACAGACAGACTCACCGTAGATAAGAAGAAGTTATTTAAAAAGCCTCAAAACCTGATTCTCTCGTGTGTAGATAGAGAAAAGGATTCATAAGCCAGGATTAATTAACCCAAAAACCCAACAATCGGCAACGAAGAATCAATAGTTTACGCCTAGCATTCCACGTTATGGAGATTTGGTGTAGAGTACTGGAATGCTTACTCCACTTGGGTTATGAAGGTTAACGGCAACGGACGAGCCAAAATTCTCACCTCCGACGAACTCAGGCGATTATTCAGCGACGGGTTCATGACGGAGCGCGATCGCGCTTTGTTTGGCATCTGCTTGTACACGGGTTGCCGCGTCAGTGAAGCCCTCAAGCTCCAAACTACAGACATCAAAGGCGAAACACTCACATTCAGGAAGTCTACCACCAAAGGGAAACTCAAAACCCGCGCCATCGAAATCGAGCCAGGACTAGCCGCCATACTTGCTGCCTATCACCCCAAGCCAGGCCCCATGTTCCCAGGTGTACGCGGCGTCACCGAACGCCTCACCCGTTACGCCGCCGACAAAATTCTTCGCGCTGCTGCATTGCGCGTTCACTTGGAGGGAGTCAGTACCCACAGCTTCCGGCGTACTGCCCTCAATCAAATGTCTAGCGCTAACATCCCCTTGCGCCACATCCAAGAAATTAGCGGTCACAATGACCTTGGGACATTGCAACGCTACCTTGAGGTCACCCCCGAACAGCGACGCAAAGCACTTTCTGTAATTGGGTTTTGATATCAGGAAATGCTGTATAGAACCCTATGGGTGCTAAAAAAGGACACGGCTTTTATCGCCCGTAACGCGATCGCCCTTGCGGAGCCTTAACCCCTCCCGCCGGCAAACATCCGCAAACAATGCTTAGGGATACTATGCCGAAGTACGACATACCCAACTCCACTGCTCAAAAAATTATGTTAATAGGTTAACCTGTTAACAAAATGTTTTGAGCAAGTGAAACTCGATTGAGGGTTAAGGCTCAACCGGGAGAGTTGGCGGTCAGTCGAGAGTAACAGGCAAGATTTTTAATCCACGCTAATATTTTTTCGGCAAGTTAACTTGTCACTGGTTTAATATTTGCTTTAATTGCAGTGCCAGCGATGGAGTTAGTTTCTTCGACATTAACCCCAAAGAAACCAAGTCCACCGATCATCACCCAGTTCGTGTCGGACAGTATACTTATCGACGGATGATTTACCTGCTGAAAAACCATCAAAAAATCTCGGAAGGGTTTAACCCTTTCCGCTAAAAAAACACGCTGTCAAACAATAGCCGCGCACTCATGCTGCTAAAAGTCGAGAGTGCAGCAACTCATTACCGCGTTGCATCCTGACGCAGACTGTACAGCAATTCTCACCACCATCAAATTTTTGCAACGGTAGAGCGTGAGTAGCGCGGATTTTACGACCGCACAAAGTAAACCAAGTTTGCTCACGCGGTTCCTGCTTGTCCATTAGGTGCAACACTCCGCTTTGGCTTATCTGCCTTCCTAGTACATCCATACCAAATACACTCGCGTTTCTTGCCTAGTGTATAAAGTTTGACAAATGTCCTGCAAGCAATTGCAAAAATTTGCTGGACTACATTAGGTTATCCGCTTTTCGATTTTTGACACTGTACCTCGAACAGGCCCCACCTCTAAGTCATTAACCACAATTTCCCCATTCGGGAACTCAGCCTCAATATCTCTCTTCATCTGGGGTCTTGCCACAGGCACTTTATCCCACCTTAAACGCCACATCATCAGCGATGCCTCAACGGGATCTACATTGGCATTAAGAGAACGCTCTTGAGGGTTTTCTGGTTTCCATCCTCGTTTAATTGCCACAATTAGGCAGTTAGTAGGCTTCTGAACCTGATTGATTTTGCAATATTCTAAAAACGCCTCTACAGCATCCGCTAGGTCATCACGGTTCACCAAGGCGGCGGCACGAAGCAAGTCCTCGTTGTCAAGCTTAACTCCCATCAACTTTAATTGATTTGGTTTTAAAAGGTCGGGCGCGGCGG
>NZ_JAIVFR010000889.1 GCF_020829685.1 Nostoc sp. CHAB 5715
CATTCAAAAAGGTAATCTGACTTGGAATAGTTTTAGCCGCGATCGCCTTTTTGTTTACAAATAAAAGGGAGTGGGGAGTAGGGAGGTACAATACAACGCAGTTCTTGCACGGCTTCAAACCGCTCAGTATGACGATTTATGTAATTCACTAAATTGCGTTGTAGCCGCGAGTGAAAAAGGGTTGGCATTGGTTTTTCCAGCGCTTGCCCGTTAATTAACTCCCATGCGGGGGAAGCCTCAATGTTGGGTTGAGAGAGAAACTCGGCTAAAGGGATCTTTGCAACTGACTTCATGATGAGTCTTCCTCAAATTTTACCACTTATGAGAGGATAGATTCTTGCCGCACTTTAATATAGGACTTACGCAAAAATTGCCAAAAAGCTTAATTTACCGAACCGCCAAGACGCCAAGAACGCCAAGCATCGTAGAGTGTGCGTAAGTCCTATAATATTGTAGGACTGTTCACTGATTTAATAAAGGGCGATCGCACTACTATCCAACTCAGCGATATATGCTTTCCCACTAATCCGACAAGTGCGATCGCGCTACTTAAACTACCAAAATCGACGATTTTACGGCGTTATTGCTGCCTAATTTTGTCTAGAGCATTGTCGTTATAATGGCATGTAATATATGCGATCGCTATTTAGAAACAACCCGAAGCGATCGCCCACCAACGCTAAACGTCTCAAAGAGTTGCACCTTGGGTCACACATCGCTTAAAGTTTGGAACGCCTTGCAAACAAGACATGTTAGATTTATTTATTTCTACTTACATAATTTTTGTAAAACAAGATACATTAAATGGTAGTTTAGTAGCAAAGGAACCAAAAAGTATGGCTGTTAGTAGCCCTGAAGTCATCCGTCATATATTGATTGGGCTGGGATATTTAGCTCCTGAGATAGATCCAAAGCCGGATCTGACTAAATTTGCTCCCTGGAAGCTCAATAACAACTCCTTGACAGATGATCCTACTGAAGAAGCGATTAAAAAGTTTCAGAAACAGTACTCACAAAAACTTGTGGTAAATGGTAACGCTGATGCCCAGACTAGAAGTGTAATGGAAGATACAGTTATAGGGCTTCAGAATAGATTGAAGTTTCATGGCTTTGCAACCAATGCCGAAATTCCTCCAAGCAAGCCTTTTTATGGGCCAGCTACTTATACAGCAGTCAAGAAATTTCAGAAATCTCAGGGTTTAACTGAAAATGGCATTGCCACTATTGAACAGCGTCAAATTTTACAGCAACCTAGTCTCACAAACAAGCTCCAGCAGCAGCCACAGTCACAACTTAAGCTGATAGATTTATTGTTTCAATTCAAAAAGAATCCTCAAAATCCTTCTTACATCGCAGCCCTAAATAACTTACAACAAAATCTACCCAAGGACGTTTTGCACAAAGTTACTAACAAATGGAGGGGGACAAACGATCAAAACCCTGAGATTGTCAAGCTGACGAATGTGTTCACTTATTATGATGACAACAATCAAAACCATCGTGATGCACTAACTCACTTACAAAGTCAAATTACCCCAGCCATCTATAAAGAATTTATTAATCTCTGGAATAAGAAGTAAGCTAACCGTAAAAGTCATGTCCTGCAAAGAACTGAAGTTCCTTGCTAATAGCAAAAGTCTTTATCTATACTTTAAAGTTGTTTAATAATTTATTTAATAAGTTATTTAATAAGTTATTTAACATCTCAGAATTATAGAAGGAGGTAGCTAGACTACTTCCTTTTTTGCTTGTCTAATGCCTCTTGAATGGCATCTCTACAAAATTGTGGTGGATCGTCTTGTGCTTTGACCTCCTCTTTCATTGATTCAGTAGCCCTAAAACTGATAGTAGTCGTCATAGGTTCCTCACCCTTGCGTTGACCAGGTTCTAAATTTTCAGGGCTTCCTTTAGGGTTAGGCATTGTTGCAAAAAATTAATCTAGGTTGAATTGATTGTACACAATCAGTTAGAGTGTTTAATCGGTGGTGAACTGTTTGTGAGACTGGTATCACCACCGATACCACTTTTGAAAATGGGTAATTCTATTTTATGTTCACACGGTCAGAACTTAAAATCAAAACCATTGCCCAGTTGAGAGACTTGTGTAGGCGTTACGGCATCAAGCCAACTGGTAACGCTGGTTATAAGACTTCGTGGATTACATCTTTGATGAGTTTCCCTGCGATCGCACTTACTCAGATGGAAGAAGGAAGGGGACTAAAACGACTATCTTTTGAAGCTTACCAGAATATAGCAGTCACGCTTGATCAGATAAATTCACCTACTGATGAGCAAGCGGCGCTGATTAAGCTGACAATGGAAGGGAAACGGTATCAAGCTCCTCAGAGGTGGGAGCAAGAGAAATTACTCAATCTATACAAGGCAAAACTCAAGCTTGAAGAGGTAATAGAACTACTAGGGGAATAACAACTTACGACTTAATCTTAATTGGCTCACAACCGCATCAGGTTTGTGGGCTTTTTTGTGTTTGCCTTAACTATAATTCCTAGTTGTTTAACAACCTGGAATACTACACTTAAGGTGATAGAGATAGTGAATCTTAAGCATCTATTGAGCATGAATGCTGAGTATAAAATAATGCTCAAAATGGTTGATAATTCACTAAAAATAGCTTATTTGAGCATCAAGTGAGCATTCAAGATAAAACAAGAGCTAGAAACCTTCATTTTACGTTATTATGCGTGTAATTTTGATGACCGGTAAAGGCGGCGTGGGCAAAACTTCCGTTGCTGCTGCAACTGGACTCCGTTGTGCGGAACTAGGCTATCAGACATTGGTTTTAAGTACAGATCCCGCTCATTCCCTCGCAGACAGTTTTGACATGGAACTGGGACATGCACCCCAAGAAATTCGCCCAAACCTGTGGGGTGCTGAACTGGATGCGCTACAAGAACTGGAGGGCAACTGGGGTGCTGTGAAACGTTATATTACCCAAGTTTTACAGGCAAGGGGTTTAGAGGGCGTACAAGCAGAAGAATTGGCAATTTTACCAGGCATGGATGAGATTTTTGGCTTGGTAAGGATGAAACGCCATTACGATGAGGGTGAGTTTGATGTTTTAATTATCGACTCAGCCCCCACAGGTACTGCACTGCGCTTACTGAGTTTACCTGAAG
>NZ_JAIVFR010000088.1 GCF_020829685.1 Nostoc sp. CHAB 5715
ATATTTCTTCTTTAGTTGGCGTTACTAAAGTTTCCTCAGAAGTAGAGGAATCGGATATTTCTTCTTTAGTTGGCGTTACTAAAGTTTCCTCAGAAGTAGAGGAATCGGATATTTCTTCTTTAGTTGGCGTTACTAAAGTTTCCTCAGAAGTAGAGGAATCGGATATTTCTTCTTTAGTTGGCGTTACTAAAGTTTCCTCAGAAGTAGAGGAATCGGATATTTCTTCTTTAGTTGGTGTTGCTAAAGTTTCCTCAGAATTTATAGGTGAAGCATTTGCTTTAGAATTAGATAAGTAATAATCTGCTAAAGAGCCGCAGAGAAACTCTTCACGAAAGCTGTCTATTTTGGCAACTGACTGGATTTTGCGGTAACGACGTTTCTGATACCATAAACCAGAAATGAGTAAGCCTGCGATGACTCCTATGCCAACTCCTGCCATAGCAACCTTGGCATCTTCTAAAGCTTGATTTTGTTGCCCAGATTCGACAGTCGGATTGGAAGATGCACTTTGAGCTATAGCATAGTCACTCGCTGAACTTAGCTGCACGCTAGTGGCGATCGCCGCAAACGACAGTATAAATCTAAATATTAACTTTGATTTCCACATAATCTGATAGTTTAAAAATATGTTATCAATTTCTGGGTTGCTTCTGGTTTAAGGTAGATATCAGACAAAGCAGAGTTTTTCGAGACTAACCGCCTCCCTAAGGAGTGGAGAGTCAAAAATAAAACTAGCTAGATCCCTTTTTTACCAAGGAAGTTACCTTTATATAGAAAATAAACTTTGTCAACAGTAGTTTCCAGAAGATGTTCTTATTTCTTAACATTATTTGTGCATTTAGGAATCTTGACAAAGCCAGATGTTAATACCGGTTTTCAAAATATTTGTATCAGGTATTTCGTAAAATGGTTATAACTTATAGCGATCACATAATCAAACAGCATTGAGATCGATAGCCAATGGCCGCAGAAGTTGGCATAGATCCCATTAGTGCGTCACCGATAGCATTAGCGAGTCATCTCCCAAGGGGAGACGCTTTAGCGCAACGAGCGTCACAGCCCGTCGTAGACATCACCTCTTGGGTTTGGAACGTAGAGCCATTAACAATTCAAAATTCAAAATTCAAAATTCAAAATTGAAGAGAGTTTCAGACGGGGATTTAAACCCGACTGAAACTGAACTACGTGTTGACGTTGCGGGTCTTAAACCCTTTTATTTACGATAAAATGTAAACTTTAAGATACTTGCACCGAGTTTCTAGTATAGTGTGGCGGAAGTTCCCTACCTTAAAGGCTTAAGCTCCTTGCTGGTTTGAGATGGTAGCTGGATTTATACCAAGGTGTACGAAGATACTACCCTATAGCGATCGCTGCTGCAACCCCTCTAGCGATCGCATTCCTTAACAAAAAAATTTACTGATAAATAAAAATTAATAACGAACAAATATCACAATACAAAATTATTACTTTGGGGATCTAATAGACAGAATAACCCACTAAAGTCTTAACCGATGTGTCTCCTATAACGAAGTAAAAAAAGAATCATAAAAGCCGCGCAATCTCTCTTAGAGCAAAAAAGCAGATGCATGTTAGTGTTTTAGTCTCATTGTCTTCCCTTCGTGCCTTTCCCTATGCATCTGCACTATTTACACCCCCAACACCTTGAAGAATTAGTCAAGAGTAGTGGTATAGACTTACACCTAGTGCAACTCAATTTTAGGTCACTCCAAGGCGTAACTGCTTATGAATACTTATTGATTTCTGAGCTACTCCCTCGCACCAATACAGGAATGGTGAAGGCTGGATGGTTGCAGCGTTATGCTCATATCACTGAAGGTGGTTGGTGGTGTTCGGGGCTAGACCCTTTGAATAATTGGCAAATGATGGAATGGGGATGCTTTAAGCCAAACCAACCCCGACAGAATCACAATGGTAAGTCCATCAAATACGAGCATCCCCCCAGCACGCCAACGCGGGTGTTTTGTTTGCGGGTAACGCTGCAAGTGTGGCAGCAAGTCGCTGCACGTTACAATCTGGTCATGCCTGACAATATCACCATTACTGCTGATGGTGAAGCTGAAGGCTTTTGGCAATGGGTGATGCAACATAACATTCCCCTGATTCTCTGCGAGGGTGTGAAGAAAGCAGCAACGCTTTTGACGCAAGGATATGCAGCTATTGCCATTCCTGGAATTACCAGTGGTTATCGAGTTGTTAAAGATGAATTTGGTAAAGTTACCCGTCGTCAGCTAGTTCCTGACTTAGCAGCGTTTGCAATTACAAAGCGTAGCTTTTATATTTGCTTTGATTTTGAAACTCAACCTAAAACAATTGCTGCTGTAAATAATGCTATTTCTCAGCTTGGTTGTTTATTCCAGCAAGAAAATTGCACTGTTAAAGTTATTGAACTTCCAGGAATAGAAAAAGGAGTTGATGAGTTTATCGTTGCCAAAGGTGCAACTAGTTTTGATAAAGTTTATCGCCAAAGTGTTAATTTAGAAATTTATTTTGCTCAAACCAAACCCCACACTGAGTTAACTATTCCTGCTGCACTCACCTTCAATCGCCCTTATATAAGTGAAATACCTTTCCCCACTTCTGGATTAGTAGGAGTCAAATCAGCAAAAGGAACAGGTAAAACTACAGCACTGCAAGCCGTTGTTCAGCAAGCAAAAATTAGAAATCAACCCGTTTTATTAATTACTCATAGAATCCTACTAGGACGATTTTTGTGTGAAAAAATTGGTATCAAATGGGGAATAGAAAGTGGTAAATGGGGAGATGAGAGGATGAGGGAGAATAACCAATGCCCAATGCCCAATGCCCAATTCCCAATTCCCAATTCCCACCCCCAGAATAAATTTATCGCCAGAATGATGTTCATTGGTACCACTAGCATTTAAGCTAGTACGGGTGAACTATATGTAGTATAGAATGTCTGACTTAATTCTGTTTTGGCATCGGCGCGATTTACGCATTTCTGACAATACGGGACTAGCTGTGGCAAAACAACAGAGTCCGAAAGTGGTGGGCGTGTTTTGCTTTGATCCGAATATTCTGGAACGGGATGATGTTGCTCCTGTGAAAATAACTTATATGATTGGCTGTTTGCAGAAACTCCAAGAGCGATATGCTCAAGTTGGTAGCCAATTGTTAATACTCCACGCCAATCCTGTACAAGCGATACCAGCTTTAGCAGAAGCAATAAATGCCAAAGCTGTTTTTTGGAATTGGGATGTAGAACCTTATTCGCAAGAACGCGATCGCACCATTATAAATGCCCTTAAAGAAAAAGGTATTCAGTTTCTTAACCAAAACTGGGATCAAATTCTCAATTCTCCAGAACAATTACGCACCGGTAGCAATCAACCTTACACGGTTTACACCCCCTTCTGGAAAAATTGGATTACCAAACCGAAAGCGAACCCAGTAGAAACTCTGCAAAATGTTGAGGGTTTAACAGAAGCTGAACAGGAAATTGCTAAACTTGCAGGAGCCTTAACGCTACCTTCAGCCAAAGATTTAGGATTTATTTGGGATGGAGAATTGATTATTTCACCGGGAGAGGCGGCGGCGCAAGAACGGTTAGAGGAATTTACTGCTAAAGCGATTACTGAATACCAAGAACAGCGAAATTTTCCCGCATTGGACGGAACATCGCAACTGAGTGCAGCTTTAAAATTTGGCGTAATTGGCATTCGCACCGTTTGGCAAGCCACAATAGAAGCACTAGAAAACAGCCGCAGTGAAGAAACAGCAGTTAATATTCGCACATGGCAACAAGAATTAGCTTGGCGGGAGTTTTATCAACATGCAATGTATAACTTCCCGGAATTAGCTGATGGTGCTTTCCGCGACACCTTTAAAAACTTTCCTTGGGAAACTAACGAAGAAAATTTCCAAGCTTGGTGTGAGGGGAAAACTGGCTATCCCATTGTAGATGCAGCAATGCGCCAGATGAATGAAAGCGGCTGGATGCATAACCGTTGTCGAATGATTGTCGCCAGTTTCCTTACCAAAGACTTGCTAATTAATCCCCGATTGGGAGAAAAATACTTTATGCAGCACCTGATTGATGGTGATTTATCTGCTAATAATGGCGGTTGGCAATGGAGTGCTTCTAGCGGTATGGATCCTAAACCTGTGCGGATTTTTAACCCAGCCAGTCAAACAAAAAAATTTGATCCAGAGGGGGAATATATTCGGCAATGGGTGTCAGAATTACGGTCTGTAGATACAGAATATTTAGTTACTGGGAAAATTCCATATTTAGAACGTCATGCTGTTGGCTATCCTGAACCAATTGTGGATCATAGAATACAGCAACAGCAGTTTAAACAGCGTTATCAACAGCAAAAAACCGTTAGTAATCGTGGTGAGTAAAATTGTGAATTTTTTAATGTTTATAAGAAGAATTCAGAACTCAGGAATCAGAAAACAGGTATGAATTCTGTACGAGTGGGTGATGAATATTGGTTAAAACCTCGCCCGAGGTTAAGCGAAAAAAATTAAAATATTCTCACCTTAAAACTCTATCCCTTTATGGGTAGAGTATTCTGAATTCTGAATTCTGAATTCTGACTCCTGTTTTATTTAGGTTGATACTGTATCATAATAAGAATCTTGCTATAGGGCTATTTCATTCTCATCTAGCCCGCCTCAGAATGAATTCACCAGTCTAATAGCGAAAGTCGTCTTTAGACGACTGATAAAAGGTTATAGTCCGTTAAAACGGACTTTAGCTAAAGGCCTGTGAACTTTAGTTCTGGGCGATTTATGTCTAGAACAAAATAGCCCTGTGTTGCTATAGGGCGATCGCATCTAAATAAGTAGTCAGACAGAATTAATTACACAATATCATTGTGAGCGATCGCAATGACTGTAAATATTTTTGTCCGACTACTTATTGACGAGAGACGTAGCACTGCTACGTCTCTCTTACGCATTGACAAATGAAATAATAAATGCACTAGTAATAAATGCAGTAGTAAAACAACTGGAATCAAACAGATAAGGAACACCAATTTATGACCTCAACCACAACTTACACTTACGATGTCGATGGCAAAGTGATATCTGAGAGGACAGACAACAACGGTGATGGGATAATAGACTCAGTTATTACCTACCGCTATGACCTGACATCCAATAGCCTTGACGACAACGGCGACGGCAAAGTTGATTATGTCGAAACCTATACTTATGATGCCAAGGGCAACCAGACATCCACCAGCCGTGACTTCAACGGCGACGGCAAAGTTGATTCTGTCCAAACCTCTACTTATGATGCCAAGGGCAACCAGACATCCACCAGCAGTGACAACAACGGCGACGGCAAAGTTGATTATGTCTACACCTATACTTATGATGCCAAGGGCAACCAGACATCCTTTACTTCTGACAACAACGGCGACGGCAAAGTTGATTCTGTCGAAACCTATACTTATGATGCCAAGGGCAACCGGACATCCTATACTTCTGATAGCAACGGCGACGGCAAAGTTGATTATGTCCAAACCTATACTTATGATGCCAAGGGCAAGGTGACATCTGATAGTGTTGACTTGAAGGGCGACGGCGTTGATTATGTCCAAACCTATACTTATGATGCCAAGGGCAAGGTGACATTTAGTAGCTTTGCCAACGGCGACGGCATACCTATTTATGTCACCACCTATACTTATGATGCCAAGGGCAACCTGACATCCGATAGCTTTGACAACAACGGCGACGGCAAAGTTGATTCTGTCAACACCTATACTTATGATGCCAAGGGCAACCGGACATCCACCAGCTATGACAACAACGGCGACGGCAAAGTTGATTCTGTCCAAACCTATACTTATGATGCCAAGGGCAACCGGACATCCACCAGCTATGACAACAACGACGACGGCAAAGTTGATTCTGTCGACACTTTTATTTATGATGCCAAGGGCAACCTGACATCCACCAGCCGTGACGACAACGGCGACGGCAAAGTTGATTTTGTCGAAACCTCTACTTATGATGCCAAGGGCAACCGGACATCCTTTAGCCGTGACTTCAACGGTGACGGCAAAG
Organism: Nostoc sp. CHAB 5715; assembly: GCF_020829685.1. Taxonomy (GTDB): domain Bacteria; phylum Cyanobacteriota; class Cyanobacteriia; order Cyanobacteriales; family Nostocaceae; genus Nostoc. The sequence continues at coordinate 6,064 of NZ_JAIVFR010000088.1, forward strand.
TTGATTATGTCGAAACCTCTACTTATGATGCCAAGGGCAACCTGACATCCTTTAGAGTTGAAAACAACGGCGACGGCAGATTTGATCCTGTCCAAACCTATACTTCCTATACTTATGGACGCGCATCCGCTAGCTATGACTTCAACAATGATGGTGTAATTGATGCAGTTGGCATCTACAGCTACGATTTTAACGGCAACCTGAAATCACAAAAAATTGACAATAATGATGATGGCATCTTTGATGAAGTCACCGCTTACAGTTACGACGCTAACGGCAAACAGACTGCACAGCTAGCTGACAAAAATAATGATGGCATCCCTGATGAGATTACCACTTTCAACTACGATCGCAATGGCAAACTAATTTCCGCAGATATTGACAACAACAGTGATGGCATTACTGATGCAGTTGCCACTTATCTGTATGATACCAATGGTCAATTAATCAGCAAAACCACCACAGACGGAAATGTGCCAAAGATTACTTTAAAAGGTGGTAACGGTGCAGATGAACTCAGTGGTGGGGCTGGTAATGATCAAATTTCCGGTAAAAATGGCAACGATAAACTCTTTGGATTAGCAGGAAATGACAAACTAGTTGGTGGTAAAGGTAATGACATCCTCAATGGTGGCGCTGGTAGTGATACCCTCACAGGCAGTTGTGGGAATGATCAATTTGTAATCAATAACCTAAGTGATTCGCTGCTGTCTCGTTTTGATAAAATTACTGACTTGAAAATCGGTGAAGATAAAATTGATGGTCTAAATGCAGTTTCTGCCACCGATTTGCTTCAACTTGGCACTGTTGCGAGTCTAAATCTCTCAGATATACAACAGATATTGACTGCAACTGCTTTTGTAGCTAAAGGTGCGGCAACTTTTACCCTTGGTAAAGGCAATCATCAGCAGACTTTTCTGGTACTCAACGATAACACTAATGGATTCTCTGCCCTCACGGATGCTGTGATTGAGATTAGTGGCTACAAAGGCGACTTAACTCTTTTAGCGATTGTCTAACCGGAGTTGCTAGAAACAACGGAAAAAAGAGTATCTCAATTTTGTAAAAATACGAATAAATCTCTAGGAAAAATATTTTTTCTCACGCAGAGGTGCAGGGGTACACAGAGAGTTAGTAAATAAATTTACACATTTGGGATGCTCCCTTTTGATTTGACTTACAGCAGTTTTCATGTATTTGAACCACATCTGTCGTAAGGGCACAGCATTGCTGTGCCCCTACCGCGTGGTCTATTTACCTGAAAATAGCTGTAAGCCAGTTTTGCTGAAAATAGAACTAGTGATGGGATTAGTGCGATCGCACCTCTCACTCTCTCATCCCGCAGGTTATAATCCATTTTGGAGATGTTTTTCACCCCAGCATAGCCCGCCGCAGGCATAGTTTTGAACTGGTAAAAATAAAGGCTCCTGTGTGTTATCTCTAAAGATACTGACAAAACCTGTGACTACTCTTTTATTAAACGAATAAACCTTGACCATTACTAATCCAACTTGTGGAGGAGTATACTGCTCCATTTTGCCAAACTTCAATTAAATCTGTACGAGTGGGTAATGAATATTGGTTAAAACCTCGCCTCTGGTGGGCGAAACTAGTATTAAATATTCAACAATAATTAAAACTCTATCCCTTTATGAGTAGAGTATTCTGAATTCTGAATTCTGTATTCTGACTCCTTTTTATGCTTTTCAAAGTATTGGTGAATACCTTATCATGAAGTTATTAAGTATCTATTAAGCTGTTAATAAGATTTTATTAACTAGCTAAATACACTGCTAAAAGACAGATTTTGTCAATTAGAAGTATATGCCCAGAAGTATGAATGCGATCGCATATCATCTGTGCCTGTTATGGTTTTTACAGTAATAAGACTAGCCCTTTGCTTCTGCTCTTTGCAAAAGTTTTTATTGGCTAATAATAACAAAAACTGTTATTATAATGTCTATTATTGTTATAAGAAAATAGATATATGAATATTTCCCTTACTCCTGAGTTGGAAGCCTTCGTCCAAATGCAGGTTGAGTCTGGCTTGTACGCTTCTCAAAGCGAGGTGATTCGGGAGGGGTTGCGTCTTTTAAAACGCTTTAACGACCATTCCGAGGAATATAAATTGTGGCTCAATGAGCAAATTGCTATCGGTCTTTCGGAGCTTGATAATGCACAAGGTCTTCCCCAAGAAGGTGCGCGAGAGCGCATCCGCAACAAGGCGCGACAATTGATCAAAAAATCGTTGTGACGAACCCAAAACTTTATATTCTCTCGCCGCAAGCAGAGAACGACCTCGCAAGAATTTATGCCTATATCGCGCGAGATAATCCAGATGCTGCCGAACGGATTCTGGACAAGCTTCTTTCCGCCTGTGAATTACTGACAGACAATCCCGCAATAGGACAGTATCGTTACGACCTAACTTTGCTTCCTGTCCGTTTCTGGTTGGTGCAGCCTCGATATTTCCTGATATACCGAGGTGAAAACCCTATTGAAATCGTGCGTGTACTTGCAGCAAACATGGATATTGCGCGGGAACTCGCCGGAGAATAAACAAACTAATTGTTTATATAGCAATCCTAAATCATATCACGTCCGGTTAAACAGTTGTCATTGCGAACGGAGTGAAGCAATCGCTCCAGACGTTGTGATTGCTTCGTTTCACTTCGTTCCACTCGCTTTTGACTTATCACAAGTAATTTATCGGACATGATATCATTCGTGAAAAGTTAGATCCCCGACTTCTTAAAGAAGTCGGGGATCTGGACACTGCGAATTTTCACAAATCAGATAGGATTGCTATAGTCAAATAAAAATCATCACATGCAGCAATGCAACACCAATATCCAACATCCAAAATCCGAAGCTGACTATGGTGTTGGGAAGTTTTTTTTTGCGGGTTTGGCTCCTTTTATATCCAGCAATTGTGCTAATTCGGTTGTATTCAATGACTTGACGAGACTCAAACCAAGCGACTTACTAGAAATGCTTTGAGTGTAGGCAGCGTTAAGATAGGGGGTATATTGCGATCTTCCTACAATGTATGTTTGGAAAAAAGGTAAACTTAAAACATTCATGTAACGACGCGCTTGGGAAGCATCGCCAATCATATCGGCAGGTAATGCTACTTGTTGATTTGCGGGGTTTCCATTACCAATGGTGGAAAAGTGAGTTCCACCTACAAGCATAACGAGATACTTTTGTGAGTTCGCCAACCAGGAGAAAGGTAAAATTTGTTCGGATAAAGCTGGTGCAACTGTATCATTACTACTGCTGACAATCATCACTGGAGTTTTAATTTGACTTAAGCCAGTTTTGCCGAAAATAGAACTAGTAATGGGATTAACTGCGATCGCAGCTTTCACTCTCTCATCTTGCAGGTTATAATCTTTGCCAGACTTGCTGATGCTCAATTCTAAAGCGCGACACTGAAGCAGTAAAGACATATTCCAGGTATTTTGCAGTGCTGCTGGTTGACAATCTTGTTTTAGCTGCTCAAAGTTGATTTTAGCGCCTGCCAGGGCTAAGGCTGTGTAGCCTCCCAAAGATTGACCAAATACTCCAACTTGTTGCATATTTAACCGACCTTTAAACCGTGAATCAGATTGATTATCTTTTTCCAATTGATTCAGGATATATGTTACATCCAAAGGTCGGTCTTTAAATTCACCTGGTTCTGCTATTTCAATGGCGCGTTTATTCAACAGGGAACGCAATTGTTTAGCATCACTACCAGGATGATTGGGAACGACGATAGCAAATCCGTAAGAAGCTAGGTGCGTGGCTAAATATTGAAAGTTGCTGCTATCTAAACCCAACCCGTGAGAAATCACAATTACGGGTGCGGTATTCTGGACATTGGGAATGTAAATATCAGTTAATAAAAGCCGATTGCGTGTTGAGTCGAAAAACTTTTGGGTGTATTTTTGCGACTTAAACTTTCCCGGAACCTTTAAATCGGGTAATTGCGATAAATTTGGTTGTTTGATGGTAGCAGCTTCTATTTTAGACTCTTGCGAAACTGCTGCGATCGCCCGATGGGTTTGGTTAACAAGTTTGTCTAATTCCGTAGCTATTTCTAAAGTCTGCGCTACGTCAAGGCGAATGCTGCTGGTGGGATATTTACGCAACACATTTAAAAGTGTCAAGCCTTCCGATTCACCAGAGGCTAAAATTAGCGCCGAACGCAAAGCATCAAATCCTGGTTCTGGGTCACTGGTTTTGATAATTTGCGCCAACCGATGCAGCAACAACTCTCCTTGCGGTGTGTAGAGAAGTTGCGAAACTACTACCGGACTAACTTTCACACGATTAAGTAAAATCTGCCGCAATTCTTGAAGCTGTTGAAGAGGCAGATATTGCTGATAGGCTGCCAAGTCTTTGTTAATTACACCTGTTTTGGCATAGTTTTCTAAAGTAGTAACTGAAATGGAAATCTCTAAAGCTGAATAAGATGCATAAATCCGCTCTGCTGCCAAGACAGAATTGCTAATTTCAAACGTTGGCAGCACCATTGAAAGAACCAGCAATATGGAATTTTTTCACAGGGTGCTGGCCCAATTACCAAACAAACTATTCATCGCTCAACTGTTTCGGTAGTCTGGTTTGATCAGGTGTTGGCTTTGGTAGTTATTCGGACACCCTGCTTGGTTTACTTAAAGTTATTAGCCTGGATTTTCTCAAAACTGAATTTAGGAGTCAGGAGTTAGAATTTTCTAGTAATTAATTCTGACTCCTGAATTCTGATTTCTGAATTCTTCTTCAAGAATTTTCTCTTGGCTATCAAGTCAATAATCAGATCCTACAGAGTCACACAGATGGTTCAAGTATCCATCTTATAAGAGGCTGACCCCGTAGTTTGCCTTCACTAGTAAATCATAACAAATAAAAAATACTCTGCCTCAGTATTTATGTTGTAGCTTTGAAGATGGCACGATTTTACTAGATGAAAAACCTAGTACAAATCCTGAAAGGTATTCTTATTAATTAGCTTTTCCCAAGGCGATCGCTACTGAACCTGTGACTACTAAACCCGCTCCGAATATTGTTATAAAAGTGAAGTTTTCTGATGGTATCCAATTAGGTGCAATAACTGATACAATTGCGACTGATATTAATGTCACAATGGGAGCTATGGCTATTACTGCACTCACTCGTGATGCTTCCCAATGTTCTAATGATTCGGCAAAAGCACCGTAAGCGATTAAAGTATTCAAAGCACAAAAAACCAGCATGAATAAATGGAAGCTATCAAGTATAAAAAGTGATTGTATTTTGGCTAGAGGAGTGAATAATAAAGCACAGCCCCCATAAATAATCAGCATGATGCTAGGGGAAGATAAAGATTGTAATAGCTGCTTTTGTGCCAAAGCATAAATAGCCCATGACGTTGCTCCTAGTGCAATCAAGACACTACCTAGTATGTATGTGCCATGTGTTGTAACTAAATTTGTTAATTGTTCTCGAAAAAATAAAACATAACCGCAAATCATGACACTGACACCAATCCATTGATACAGCCGATAACGTTCTTTAAAAACCACTAACCCTCCGAAACCAAATAAAAGGGTAGATAATTGAATGAGAACTTCAGCGTTAGCAGGCGATGTTAGTGCTAAACCTTGCATGAACAGAAAGTAATTAATCCCTAAAAATAGTGTAGCGATCGCTAATAATTTCCAAGAAGCAGAACGCAGTTGTTCTAACTTTGGTAATTTACCACGTATTCCTAAATACACACCAAGCAGTAAAAATGATACCAAAAAGCGAAACCAAATGTCAGTATAGACATCAAGTACTTGCAGAGTTATTGCCAGAGCAATAGGTAAAATTC
>NZ_JAIVFR010000890.1 GCF_020829685.1 Nostoc sp. CHAB 5715
TCCGTAGGTGTCATAAAGGCTAAATGCACTTTCACCGCTAATTTGAGTTTCCCCTTGCTGTTTCACCTCTTGGATGATTTCTTCTAGGAGTTTTTCGCCTCTATCCAAAGTTCTGAGGAAATTGGATTCTTCCCGTTGCAGTTCAGCTTTAATTGCTGCTTCTCGTTGGCGCACATTGGGGTAAGCTGATTCAGAAAGAGCGATCGCAGTTTCAGCAACTTGGGTAGTAAATTCGCCAGAAATCCCAATTAATCGCCCATGACGCACCACGCGCCGAATTAATCGCCGCAGCACATAACCGCGTCCGACGTTGGAAGCGCGAATTTCATCAGCAATCATGTGGATGACAGCCCGAATATGATCGCCAATGACTTTTAGGGAAACTTTGGTTTTCTCATCACTGCTGTGGTAATCAACACCAGCAATTTGCCCTGCTGTTTGAATAATTGGGAAAATCAGGTCAGTTTCGTAGTTATTGGGCACTTTTTGGAGGATTTGCGCCATTCTCTCCAAACCCATGCCGGTGTCGATGTTCTTGTTTTGCAGTGGCGTTAAATTGCCGGAAGCATCCCGGTTATATTGCATGAACACGAGGTTATAAAACTCGATGAACCGGGAATCGTCTTCTAAATCTATATTTTCGTCACCGCGTTCTGGGTGGAAGTCATAATAAATTTCCGAACTAGGACCACAAGGGCCAGTCGGCCCAGATGCCCAAAAGTTATCATCTTCGCCCAAGCGCTTAATTCTCGCTACGGGCACACCAATTTGATCGCGCCAAATTCCAAAGGCTTCATCATCATCTTCAAAAACGCTGACGACAAGATTTTCAGGGGAGAAGCCAAAGACTTGTGTAGAGATTTCCCAACCCCAAGCGATCGCTTGTTCTTTAAAATAATCACCAAAGCTGAAGTTACCTAGCATCTCAAAAAACGTCTGATGCCGTTTGGTGCGTCCGACATTTTCGATGTCGTTGGTGCGGATACACTTTTGCGAAGTCGTAGCCCGCTTAAATTCTGGTGTGCGCTGCCCCAAGAATATCGGCTTAAATGGTAGCATCCCCGCGATCGTCAGCAGCACGGTTGGGTCTTCTGGCACAAGGGAGGCACTTGGGAGAATTTGGTGATTCCGTTGGGCAAAGAAGTCGAGAAATATGTTGCGAATTTCGTTACCGCTTAAGTACTGGGGATTTGAAGACATGGGTGTTTTTAACTTTAGACTTTAGACTTGGGCGTACTGGCACTAGATAAGTGTATTTTCATAAATAGCTTTATATATTCTTGCATTTTGTTTCATATTACTGCCAGCAAATTGTGCCAGTCGATGAGCAAAATGCAGTGATTAGGAAGCTTTTACACCATAATCCGACTCTGGCAGGATGCGCGATCGCGCATTTTGGTCTTTAAGATTAATCCTTAAGAATACTTTAAAAATCCTATACTAGGGTAGCAAATGGCACTAAAACTGAAAGTATCAAATATTGCTTGTGAGGGATGTGCAGAAATACTTGCTAAATCCATCCAGGTTAGGGAACCTGAGTCCAAGGTGAATATCGATGTTAATTAATGCTAAAACTCTCACGCTAGAATCCACAGCTTCTGAGGAGTCAATAAAACAGGTAATTCTTGCTGCTGGTTATGCTGTTGAGGGTTATTGATCGGGTTCTAGCTTTTCATATTTTCATAGAAGTTGAGATTTTCATATCTTAGGGTACGCTAACAAAATTTTTTACATTTTTTCCGCCCGTAGAAAGGGCAAAATTGAACTAATTTTCCCACATTAGGGGCAGGTTTTAACATCAACTTTTTTATAAGAAGAATTCAGAACTCAGGAGTCAGAATTCCGAATTGAATTCTGGACGACACTTCGGCAAGCTCAGTGCAACGCTGGGTAATGAATATTGGTTTAAAACCTTGCCCCTTGTGGGCAAAAAAAATTAAAATATTATTCCTAATTAAAACTCTATCCCTTTATGGGTAGAGTATTCTGAATTCTGAATTCTGAATTCTGACTCCTGTTTTATTTTTTTTTTGAGGAATAAAATTATCTGCCTAATCTGACAATTATTACAAACTCTTTAATTTGGTAATTAATTGAGGAGAAGAACACTCAAGAAACTACATAACCAGTTTTTATCCATCTAAATAATATTCAGTATTTTTACTGATTGAAAAAAATCCTGTAAATAAGACATTAGTTGTCAGAAGAGTAGATTTCAAAAACGGTAGTAGTAAAGATAAAGTCTAAAGAGGAGATTAAAATTGTAAAGGTATTGTAAATTCGGCGACAAAATAATATATCAGCAAATATAATTCCACCTAAAAAATCATATTTGGTATTAGCCAACAAGAGCAGCAAGTTTTAGTAAGTTAATCGTAAAATAGGATAAAAATAAAACAATGAATATTTCTATTCTGGTCTTTGGAAAAAATAACTTTCTCGCTACACTCCCAGATCAGATCCTTTATGCGATGGCTTCTAGTGTAGAAGTTATAGACAATCTGAATCAGGTAGTGTCGCGGATTCAAATGACGCCCCCCGATATAATACTTGTGCAGGCTAGTCTGGATGGGAGTATAGAACTTTGCAGTTGGTTGAAAGACCAGACAAAACTATCTTGGATATACTGTATTCTCTTTGAAGATCGTCTTGAGCAGCTTACTGATAGAAATAAGGGTTGGCACAGGGAATTAGAGATGAGTGCTGCGGCATTAAAGCAAGGAGCCGATGCTTATATTTGGCATATTCTTGATGAAAAAACAGACCATAGCTTGGCAGAATTGAGCGCCAATCATGGACTAATAGTTGCTCAATTAACTGTTGGCTTGCGGAAAGCACAAAAATACCGAGATTTGATTCAAACAAATGATATGTTATCAGCGATCGCCTTAGCCGATTCCTTGACAGAATTAAATAATCGTCGTGCTTTAGAATGGGACTTACCCAGGCAAATAAAAAAAGCTAGAAGTCAAAAGACTTCCATGAGCTTGATTATTCTGGATGTAGATCATTTCAAAAAAGTTAACGATACTCACTGGCATTTAATAGGCGATCGCATTTTGCAGCTGCTATGTAAGCGTCTGCGACACAATCTGCGCTGTCAAGACACAGCATTTCGCTATGGTGGC
>NZ_JAIVFR010000891.1 GCF_020829685.1 Nostoc sp. CHAB 5715
TGTTCCACCCTCAAAGGGTGCATTAAAGGTAAAACTCCGGTGAGATTGCTCATAGGGACTCAGAGAAAAAGCTGAATCAGAGTAAACCTTAGAACGTTCTGAGCCACTATCACCAATAGCAAAGCCGTAGATAATGCAATCAGGACACTTTTTACAAGAATTTTCGCCATTATATTCGCAGAACTTATCTTTTTCGGCAGCATTAGCACTAGTTAATTCTAAAGAACGTAATAATTCTCTACCTGACAAACGTTCTGGTGTAATCTGCTTACGTTTGAACATAACCAAACGACTGATCGGATCTTGTGTGTCGATTCCGGCTTGAGTGCGTGCTGTGTTGAGAACTCCATCTGTTTGAAAGACTGGGAAAGATTGGCTATGACGCAGCATTAAAAAGTGGACATATTTACCAGATCCTAACCGGGGAAAAGCTGTTTGAAAGTCAGATTGAATCGTGTTAAGAATACTCATTTATTTTTCTCCTTTGGATGATGTTTTTTCAGTTTGTTTTTCTTGCAAAGCCAGCCAGCGATAAGCAAATTCTGCACCAGATTTAATCCGATTGCGGTTCTCTTGGAGTAAAGCGCGATCGCCTTTATAAAGTCCCAAGAATAATTCATCAACACAGGTGGTCATAAAAGTATGAATTGCCATTAATTCCTGTGCTTTGCGAGTGGAAACCTCTACAGATTTATCCATGATGAAGGGACGTTTATAAGCTTCTTGGCGTTCTAGTGCATCATGGAGTTGTCCAGCAGCTTGTAAAATAATATCTGCTCGTTGGATTTGCTCTGGAACGGTGAGGATTACTTCTAAAGCTTTGGAAATTGGTAACAAAACAGCGTGACTAGATTCCCCAACACTAACTTGATAAAACTGGCGATATTCTTTGACCAATTTTTCAATTAATTGCAACTTTTCTGACATATTGATATTTCCTTTTATCCAGAGTTGGGCATATTTCCAAATGCGTTTAACATCTTCTTGGCTGGGTTCTCGTTTATTTTCACGGAATCCTTCATTGGCGATCGCAAATACATTTAGTACATCGGTGACTAAATCTCTGGCTGTACCATTAAAGGCTTGCCAACGTGCATCCGGCGGCGAACTGCGAAACTCTAAATGAATGCTGTAAGCTACCAGTAACCGTTCTAATGCTGGTGACAAATCCTGTAATCTCAAGTTTGGATTTATACCAAGTAAATTCCAAAATCCAGCTGTACCATCGAGTTTGACTGACTCCACAAATTCTTGATCGCTAGCGTAAAGTGGATCAGGACTGCTAGTGGTAACAACTTTCACACCCAGAAGTATCGGTAAAGCCAAGGCTAAAAAACTAGGTGCAACCCAAGCATCAGTAGTTGTTTTCCCCCTTGTGGTTGTATAAGTCATAGCCATAAATGGCAAGTCTTTGTTAGAGTAACTGTCACCATATCGACCAATCTCTACTTCATCTTCATCTCGCCACTGTAAGGTTTGCAGTCCACGATGGTGCATCCCCGCATCTAACCACTGTTTACGCACTTCCCAGAGATTGACGCGTTTGAGTTCTTTCACTAGTCGCCGCACTGCAACAGCAACTTGGGGTGAGTAGACATAAGCAGGGAAAATGTATAAGAAAACAGGTTGTTGTTCTTCTAATTTTCCTGATGCTCCCGTCCAGAAAGCTTGACGCATCAGCATTTCTAAAGACCAAATCTTTGAAATACCGCGTTTGATGCGTCCTCCTCCCAAGGCGTTTTTGTTGCTGTATTGCTGAGGCTTGAACAGTACAACTGTATCTAGTTGATCCTCTGCATCAGAATCGCCTGAACTTAAAGAACATATAGGCTGGTTATTGACTTTTGCATGAGAATATGTATTTAATTCATTTTCAAACTCAGCCTGTTGATAATTAGATGGCGAAACTTCCAAATATTGGGCTAAATAGTTGATAAAAGCTTCATAGGTGGGGCTGCTGGATTCTTGGAGTAAATTGTTTTGTTCCGCCCAATTAGCGAGGCGATCGCTTAATTTTTCTAAAAAATCGACTAGCTGTTGCTCATCTAAGGTTGCGTGAGCCGCTATGTAATGCGCTGCAACTTGATACCAGCCATAATTCACACCCCCAGATTGTACTTGTGTTTGTTCTGGTGATATTTCAGTATGCAATTCCAAAGCTGACAGCATCCAAGGTATATAATCTTGACAATTTTCAAAAAATTCCCTTTGCGCCAAGATAATTAACTCGGCTAATCTATCAGCCCAAATATTTACGCCCTGTGATAAAAATGTCTTTTGTGCATCGGTTAACTGTAACTTCTCTAGACGTTTTGGTGTGGCTGGGGCTTTGACATTGGCAACTTTGATTTGCACAACGCTAGGAAGTAATCTAATTAAATCAGCAGGGGTAAATAATTCTAGAGTTTGGGGAGCAATTTTCATTCCCTTCCCATCGCGGACAAACCCCACGTCGCCACTTTGGAAGTATTGTGCTAATCCTGGTTGATTGTTCTCTCCATCTCCTCTAATCAGACTTTCCCATACAGCCGCTTGAATGTCTGCTAAGTCAGGTGTGGCTGATTCTGTGGGTGTTAGATAAATAGCACCCTGAGCAAAATACAGAATTGGCTCCCAACCCAACCGACGAGCAAAACTAACGACGGCGTTATGAATTTGGTTAGTAATTAAACCCCGACAATCTCGCAGACGATGGTAAACCAGTTTTTTGGGAATATTTAACCAATCTAAATGATCTCGCAGGCGATCGCCTTTAGTCGTAGTTATAATATCAGCCGGATCGCCTATATGAACTGCTACATCTCCAAAAGCTAATAAGTGGCGTAAGACATCATTTAAACGGCGATCGTCTATGGTAAATTCGCGATCGCTACGTTCCCAGTTAGAAAGAATCGAGTTACTATCTACATTGAATTGGGTATTTTGGGCTAGGTAAGCGATTTCTAGCAAATAATCCTGCCATTCCTGCCAAAATGCTTGAAAATTAAGCTTTTTGCCCAACTCCTGACACAAGTTAATAATTGCTGCAATTTCGTGGGCTTTGGGTGGTTGTTCTTCACCTTGACCCCGTACATATTTGTTGTAGTCGTGTAGGGTTAAACCTAAACACAGTAGGCGTTTTTCAAC
>NZ_JAIVFR010000892.1 GCF_020829685.1 Nostoc sp. CHAB 5715
AGTTAAATTTTCTTGTTTGTCACCAATTAATCCAGCAACTGACTAGACACCAAACAACTTTAAATGAATTACGTGATTTACCATTACAAATACAAAATCTTACCTCACAACAAACGCAAAATTTTTCAGTGAAATTTGACTCTTTAGAAATGGATGTATATACAGATTTTCAGATGACATTGCATGAAGCAATAGAAGAGACACTGCAACTACAAGAAACCACATAGTCTCTTGACTTGCTTCTGACGCAAGCTGCCCAAATTAGTGACAAACAAGAAAATTTAACTCTTAATATTATAGATAGCTTAGTAGAAGCACGAATGTCGCCTTTGGGCAATATCCTGAATCGCTTCCCCCACATGGTAGATAAGTTGGGGAATGTTCATGCCAAACTTGTAGAATTGAAACTTACTGGTACTGAAGTACTAGTTGATAAAGCGATCGCAGAAAAGCTGTACGATCCCTTGTTACATTTAGTACGTAACGCTTATGATCATGGTATTGAATCTCCGCAACTTCGCCGAGAGTTTGGTAAACCAGAACAAGGGTTAATCGAAATCCGCGCCTATCATCAGGGTAGCCAAACTGTTATTGAGGTTCGGGATGATGGCCAGGGATTGAATTTAGACAGAATTCGCAGAAAAGCTGCTGAATTTTATCCCATACAAACTGAAGAAAAAATTAGAACCTATGCTTCTAATCTGGCTGAATCTGAACTGTTAGATATGATATTTTCACCTGGATTTTCTACTGCTGGTAAAGTAAGTGAAATCTCTGGGCGCGGGATGGGGTTAGATATCGTGCGTACTCAGATGAACGCACTTAATGGTTCAATTTCAGTTCAATCCTTACCCAACCAAGGAACAATATTCATACTCAAAATCCCTTTTTCTATGACTACCGAAAAATTAATGCTAGTTCAAGCCAAAGGTGTTGTTTATGCCCTTCTTTTGGACAGTATCGAAAAAATATTGATTCCCTCTGAGCAGCAGATTAAAGAAATTGAAGGTAAAAAAGTCTTACATTGGAATACAGACAATGATGAGACTATGGTCAGCCTCCGTCAACTTTCAAAGTTGATTAATTATAATGATTCATGCTTTAATAATGATACTTTATACAACACATCAATTACTCACGACCCAAGCATAGCGAAAAATCCGGTGCTTTTGCTACGACGAAATCAGGGAAGATTTGCTTTAGAAGTTGACCAAATAATTGGTGAACAAGAACTGGTAATCAGACCTTTAGGAAATGCGATCGCACCGCCAAAATACATTTATGGTTGTAGTAGTTTAGCTAATGGTAATCTCATCTTAGTGATTGATGCTTCATTGCTGGTATCTAGCGAGCTTCAACAAACAATACTTGATGTTATGGCGCTACCAGTACCTTTTTTGTCAAATAAAAAAGCCTTAGCAATATCAGGATATACTTCTTCATCTACACCATTACTTGCTGCATCTACTTCCACGACAACTGTAGAAACCCAACCCAGTTATTCTCAAGAACCAGATAATAATTCACCTATAGAAACCCAACCTAGTTATTCTCAAGAGCCAGATAATAAATTACCAAAAGTTGTTTTAGTAGTAGATGACGCAATTAGTCTGCGCCAAACTATCTCTCTCACACTGCAAAAATCTGGTTATCAAGTAATACAGGCTCAAAATGGTGTAGAAGCTTTAGAAAAGTTACAGTTACATCCAGAAATACAAGTTGTCATCTCTGATTTAGAGATGCCACGAATGAATGGTTTTGAGTTGTTGGGCAATTTCCGTCAATACCCCAATTTAGCAAAAAAACCTGTCGTGATTCTCACTTCTCGCAGCGCTGAAAAACATCGCCAGCTTGCTCAAGAATTGGGTGCAAAGGCGTACTTGACTAAGCCTTATTTAGAGCATGAGTTTCTTTCTACAATTAAAGAGTTAATTAACAGTAATACAGATGATTTAAATCATTTACTCATTAGTCATTAGTCATTTGTCATTGGTCATTTGTCATTGGTCATTAGTCATTGCTCATTGTTTTTTGGTACATACCTCGTGCCGGGCTTTGTCTGCTTCCCTAAGGTGTCCGAAAAAAATTTCTAATTAAAACCACGTTAAAGAGTGGGCGTGGTATCTCAAGAACTAATGACTAATGACTCTCGCGTTGCAGTTTGATAGTTTAGTAAATGCGATCGCCTTAATTACCAGGTAGATTATTTGGATCTACACCTAGACAACGTAAATACTCCGCTAATTGTTCAGCCCTTTGTCGTTCTTGTTCGGCCCTTTGTCGCTGCTGTTGTGCCTGTTCTGCATCTGTCAAATAGCGATTTCCTTGCTCATCATACCAACATAAAAACTCCTGTTGTATCCCGGCAATTACAGCTTGGTGTCGCCCAATACCTAACCCCACCTCTGGCATTAAATAGGGTTCACCTATTTGTAGTTGGTAGTTTTCATCTATTAACTTATACACTTCAAAGGGTTGATGTTGGTCGCGTCGCCAAAACTCAGGGTTATAAATTACGTAGTACAATACACCAAGTTTTCTGTATATATCTAGCTTCTCGTCGTATTCACCTCCGGGGGTGTGGGACACCATTTCTAATGTGAATATTGGAACTACCCCATTTTCTTCCCAAACCGCGTAACTTTTGCGTGATTTGCCACCCTTTTTCCGTTCTACTCCCATACTTAAAAAAGCATCTGGCACTACAGGTACTCTGGAATTTACTCCTGTGGTGTGATATACTCCCATATCTACCCCGAAGTACCAATCCATACGATTTGCCCAAATGGAGTTGAGTAAGAAAAGTAAAATATTGGGCAAAAAGTTTTGGTCTTCGTTATCCACTGGCGTATCGTCTGAACAGGGAAGTTCATCAGTAGTTGGTAACGCATTTTTGAGATCAGGTGAGAGCATAACCGTTGTCTCGCTGGCGTTTGATGCCCTTATTATAAGTGAGTGACGGAAAGTTTAGCGTTTAGGTGCAGTCTCACCAAACTTAATTAAAAGTGCGATCGCAATACTAACAAGCAAAATTAACGTCATACTCAAGGCTGAACCAAATCCCCAATTTTGTGTTGCTCCCAGAAACTGGTTATAAACTAACCGCGCCGCCGTCATACTAGAA
>NZ_JAIVFR010000893.1 GCF_020829685.1 Nostoc sp. CHAB 5715
TTTGTCCTTTGGTATTTCTCCAAAGTTAATGTCCGGGGAGTGGGGGGTGGGGAGTGGGGAGATGAGGGAGATGAGGGAGATGAGGGAGATGGGGAATAGGGAAATGGGGAGTGGGGAGTGGGGAGTGGGGAATGGGGAATGGGAAATGGGGAATAGGGAAATGGGGAACGGGGAAAGACTTATACAAGTTCTCCTCTGCTCATAAGCTCCCCCGCGTCTTTATTCCCTACTCCCCACTCCCCACTCCCCATTCCCTCTTTCTTAGTAGTAATTACCTACTTTGCGATGGCGAACGGCTGTCAATCCATCGTTTTTGGAGACACGACCTTCTTGGACGGTGCAATATAAAATCCAGTGGTCGCTGCATTCCATGCTGCTCTGTATTTCACATTCCATGTATGCCAGAGCATCTGTTAGAATTGGGGAACCGTTTTTCGCAGTTTGAGTTTTCACCCCAGCAAAGCGGTCAGCACCAGGATGCAAGCGTTTGAGAAAGTGTTTCTTGAGTTCTTGATAATTGCCTTCTTCCAAAACGTTGAGGACGAAGCGATCGCCTATTTGCATTAAGGAATCAATGGCGCGGTCTTTGGCAACGGCAATTGTCAATCCTAAGGGTTGCAAACTCGCTTGCGTTACCCAGGATGCCAGCATTGCACTTGAGACATTATCTTTTTTAGTAGTGACTATATATAGTCCACTGCTAATCCGACCTAATGCCTTTTCCATGTTGACATCAAGGGACTTGATTTGCTTGATGTTGCGATCGCGCACCAGCAATTGTCCGATGTCTTTACCCGCTTCTTCACACAACTGGAATGTAGATGCGCTGGGAGCCTCTTTAATCCGAATGGGTGGGAAAGCTTCTTTGATGCCAGAGTCGAGAAATTTTCTGCGGAGTGTATCAATGGGTTCATCATCCCCACCGTAACATTCAAACAGCCCAATCAATTGCTTGTTCTTGGCGACAGCTAGCACCGAACTGATACCAGCTTGGGCGGCGGCGGAAGTAGTCGGGGGCATACCAATAATGATGCCAGATGCTCTCCCGGCTAGTTCTTGAATTTCTTGGCTCTGGGCAGTACTTAGATCCAGTACTTCTACCCCAATGCCAGTTTTCAGTATACCTTCGGCAATTGCGTGACCAAGGCGTTCGCCATACCCGTAATCTGAGACAAAAAACAAGCCGACGGTGGTTTCTGCTTTAGCTTGTCTTTGGCTCCAATTTTCGTAGCACCCAGTTAAAACATCTAGATGGTGGTATAATAATGGGCCGTGACCGTTGGCGATAATCTTAATCTTCCCTAGTTCACCCATCCGCTTCATCGCATTCAGCAGCGAACGAGCGTTAGGGCCCATCAAGCAGTCGTAGTAAAATCTAAAGTCAGCTTCGATCGCTTCTAAATCTTCGTCGAAGGTGCGATCGTCACAAAAATGCATCCCAAAAGCATCACAGGTATAGAGAATTTGGGTTTTGCGGTCAAAGCTAAAGATTGTATCCGGCCAATGCAGGTTAGGCGCACTCACGAATTCGATTTCGTGTCCCTTACCTATATCTATGCGATCGCCAGTTTTGACAACCCTCTTAGAAAATGGATCGTGGACTAAGCCTTCCAAAAACTGAAGCGCAACTTTTGACGCTAAGACGGTAGCTCTAGGAGCTAACTGAAGAACATCTTCTACTAAGCCGCTATGGTCTGGCTCTGTGTGACTAACAATTATGTAATCAATTGTTTTGGGGTTGACAAGACCTTTTAGAGTCTCTAAATACAGATTGCGAAACTTCTGGTGAGAAGTATCAATCAAAACTGTTTGTTCACCCCTAATTAGATATGAATTGTAGGTTGTGCCGTTTTGCAGTCCGAATTCGATATCGAAGCGATCGCGGTCCCAATCAAGAGAGCGAATCGCCGTTGTGTTAGGGGCAATTTCTACAGTTTGTATAGTTAGCCTATGTTGAACGTTCTCTGCGTGGGCGTCGCCGGTCGTAGACATCGCTACCATTATTCGTCTCCGAGCGCAAATTAACAGGTTTTTCTTCTGCCTCCATTGTCCCTATTATTTTTTGTTTAAGTTGTAATGAATATCAGTTTTTGAAAAATTTAACTTGTATCAATTATTGCTGTTTTTTAGCCAAAATTATGACTCAAAAAATATACTAATTATTAATTTATTCTTCACATTTTACTGAGTATTTGATTTTATCCTTATTCAAAAATATTCGTGTTTATTATATTAAAGAATTATAAGAACATACCCAGAACTTTTATTGTAACCCTTTTTTTGAGATGACGTATGAATACTAAGGAAATAACAGAGTTCACAAATATATTTTTTAATTGTGGTATAAAATATTAATATATCGCAAAATCGAGGTATTAAGAGAATATATCTAGATGTCGCTTATCAAAAGTTACTTTTTTTTAAGACCTTCTATTATTAAGTAGGAAAAGTGGGAAAAGTAGGAAAGGTGGGAAAAGTAGGAAAAGTAAGATAAACTTTCGTTCTCATCGCGCATCAAATAACCTGTTAGCACTGTTTGTTTTAATGGATATAGAATATTTAATTTTTGGAGATGTTTAATTATTAAGTAGCTGGAGAAAAACATTCGCAATGACGTTGTGTAATTAATTGTGTCTAACTACTTATGGAAATTTATACCATTTACTATTATGAGTGTTATACCAATCCGAATTGAATCCTGAGAAAATATCCATACGCATATTTAGTTGGTTCTGTTAATGCCTAAGTTCTACCCTTTTTGAAGAATTACAAAAAATATACTAATCTACAGCACTCATATCATAAAAATACGAAATATTTCAAACTAATTGGCTTAACCTAAACTTTAGCTAATGCTAACGTTATTTGTTTAAAAATTTTACACCTACATTTTCATTGCTAACAACAAACATACCAAAAAATCATGGCTGATCCATTATTCAACCTCTCAGACCTTAACGGCAGCAACGGTTTTGCCATAAATGGGATTAATGACAATGACTCTTCAGGCACATCAGTCAGCAATGTTGGAGACATCAACGGTGATAGTATCGACGACCTGATTATTGGCGCACCCAATGCAGGACAGAGCTACGTGGTGTTTGGCAGCACTAGCGGCTTC
>NZ_JAIVFR010000894.1 GCF_020829685.1 Nostoc sp. CHAB 5715
GTAGAAAATATAACACTTGCACCTACTGAACTGCATCCTATCAAGGATGGATATCAAGGGTCAAGAGTTAAGCATCGGACTTTGGACTCTTGACTACGAATTTTAGATTTATTTCGCTTACAAGGCGCGGGGGATGAACCCCAAAATTCTTTTAATCCAAAATCCAAAATTAGCTGACTTGCAATTAACTTTCTGTACCCTTTTTTTTCGTAGAGGTTGTTGACTTAGCAGTTGACTTAGATTTGGAAGTCGTTGATTTAGTCGTTTTGCGAGTCGATTTCGCTGTCGATGCTTTAGCTGACAACAAGTTCAGCGCCTCAGCCAGTGTTATATTTTCTACCGTTTGACCTTCTGGGATACTCACATTAGTTTTGCCATGCTTAATGTAAGGGCCATAGGGGCCATCGTAGATGTTAATTGTTTCTTCATCATCTGGATGTGTACCCAATTCGCGTAAGGCTGCCTTGGACTTGCTGTTGGTGGAACTGCGTCCCTTTTTTGGCTCAGACAATAATTCCAATGCACGTTCTAGGAGAATTGTCAATACATTATCCGCAGCTTTTAGAGAACGGTAGTCTTTCCCCTCCTTACCCTGGTCATGAACCACATAAGGGCCAAAGCGCCCCAAACTTGCTTGGATTTTGCCGCCAGTGACTGGATGAACTCCTAATGTCCGGGGTAGTGCCAACAGACCAACAGCCATTTCCAGGGTAACGGTTTCTGGGGTAACACCCTTGGGTAGGGAGGCTTGTTTGGGTTTGGGGTTTTCGTCGGTTTTGTCACCCAATTGGACATAAGGCCCATAAGCACCAATTTTCACATAAATCGGTTCGCCAGTTTCGGGATGCCGACCTAGCTGGTCAGGCCCTGTGGTTTTTTGTCGCAGCAATACTTCTACCTGTTTGGGGTCGAGGTCGGCTGGTGTCAAGTCTTTGGGAATTGAAGCGGTGATAACCCCCTCACCATTTTCAACTTCAATGTATGGGCCATATTTCCCAATGCGGACTTTGGCTTCTAGATTCTCTAGTTCTACAGTCCTAGCTTTGGTAGCATCAATTTGACTTTCCCGTTCTTTTACCAGGGTTTCCAGCCCTTTATCTCCCAGATAGAATTGCTGCAAGTAGGGTAGCCATTTCGCTTCACCTGTGGCAATGTCATCCAGGGTTTGCTCCATCTTCGAGGTAAAACTGGGATCAACAACGTCCGGGAAATGTTTTTCCAGCAAGTCGGTGACGGCGAAAGCGGTGAAGGTAGGAATAAGAGCGTTACTCACCAAATGGGCATAACCCTTATCGATGATCGTGCCAATGATGCTGGCGTAGGTACTGGGACGACCGATACCTTCGCTTTCTAAGGTTTTCACTAAAGTTGCTTCGGTGTATCTAGCTGGCGGTTGGGTTTCGTGTCCAACTGCTTCTAAGTCTGTACAATTGGGATGATCTCCCACTTTCAAATTCGGCAAAATTACTTCCTGGTCTTCCAGTGCTGCTTCTGGGTCGTCTGAACCTTCGACGTAGGCACGTAAGTATCCTGGAAATTCAATCCGTTTGCCAGAAGAACGGAATCCAGCATCCTCGACTTGCAATTGCACGGTAATTTGAGTTTGGCGAGAATCAGCCATTTGACAGGCAACAGTCCGCTTCCAAATCAAATCGTAAACGGCAAGTTCTCGACCGCCCAAACCAGTTTCTTGAGGCGTGCGAAAACTGCTACCTGCTGGACGAATGGCTTCGTGCGCCTCTTGTGCGCCTTTGGATTTGGTGGTGTATTGCCGCGGTTGGGGACTGAGGTATTGTTGACCGTAGAGCTTTTCTACACAACTTCGAGCAGCTGCGATCGCTTGATCTGACAAATGTACCGAATCTGTCCGCATATAGGTAATATACCCCTGCTCGTACAAATTCTGGGCAACCCGCATCGTGTCACGGGCTGAAAGGCGCAATTTCCGGTTAGATTCTTGTTGCAACGTCGAGGTGGTAAACGGTGGCGACGGCTTGCGCGTCACTGGGCGTTCTTCAATCTCTGTAACACTCCAGGTTTTCCCAGTTAGGCGTTCTTTGAGGGCTACCGCTTGATCTTCGTTGAGCAACAAGACATTACGACCTGCGGTAATTTGTCCGGTCGTTGCGTCAAAATCACTGCCGTTAGCGATTTTGGTTCCTGCCAATGTTACCAATTGGGCAGCAAAGGGGGTTTTTTCCTTTGACAAACTAGCTTTCAAATCCCAGTACGTACCCTCATGGAAAGCGCGGCGTTGGCGTTCTCTAGTGACTAAAAGCCTCACAGCTACAGATTGCACTCGCCCAGCAGATAATCCCCAGGCGATTTTTTTCCATAGCAGTGGAGACAGAGTATAGCCCACCAGTCGATCTAAAATTCGCCGCGTTTCTTGGGCGCGAACCAACTGCTCATCAATATTGCGGCAGTCTTTCAGAGCTTTTTTGATCGCGTCTTGGGTAATTTCGTGAAACACCATCCGCTTAGTCGGAACTTTCGGCTTCAGCAATTGGTATAAATGCCAACTAATGCTTTCGCCTTCCCGGTCTTCGTCCGTTGCCAGAATCAGTTCATCTACATCTTTGAGGGCATCTTTAAGCTGGGTAACAATTTTCTTTTTGTCTTTCGGGACAACATATACCGGTTCAAAGTCGGCGTCCACATTTACCCCTAGCTGCGCCCATGTTTCCCCCTTGACGGCAGCGGGAATTTCACTAGCCGACTGGGGTAGGTCACGTACATGACCCATAGACGCCTCCACCCGATAGCCTGATGGCAGGTAGTTGCGAATGGTACGAGCTTTGGTTGGAGATTCGACGATGACGAGAGTTGACATGGAAATTTCTATAAAAAGAAGAGCTAGTAAGCTAGACAGTCAAATTGAAGTAATTTTTGCAAATTGTCAAGATAAAAGGTCACGCTTAGGGCAGTGATTTAATCCTTACATAAACTGCCTGCTTGGGATAATATCTGCTGAACTTATGGCCCAGTCTATCCCAGAGGATAAATGAGGGTACGCTGGGTCTGAATTTCCAGCTATTTCAATCTTTAACTTATCTAACGCATAATTGGCGACTACAGTTTTCAAAATATCATTGGGGAATGGGGAGTGGGGAA
>NZ_JAIVFR010000895.1 GCF_020829685.1 Nostoc sp. CHAB 5715
CTTTGAAGATGATAATTTTGACTTTGAGGATGAGGATTTCTTGAAAATAAAACCCATCAGCCAAATGACTGAAGGGGAAAAGCTACAGCGCTTTAAACGGTTCTTCGACAGCAGCAGCCGTGCGATGTTGCAAGACTGTCTATTTCGCATCGTCGATTACGAAGATGGTACAGGCACGTTAGAAATTCTTTGCCCTAACGAAGTCGTAAGACAAGGCCTTTCCAAGAAAAAGCGCAAAATTACCAACAACATCAACACCTGCTGGAGTCATATTAGATGGTTTTCGCTATGTGTCCAGCAAGATAGTGAGTTGAATTGTCAAAAGTTTACCCGTAATGGCGATTTGGTGACATCTTAGGAGGGGAGTGGGGAGTGGGGAGTGGGGGATGAGGGAGCAGGGGGAGCGGGGGAGGCAGGGGGAGTAGGGGAAGAATAACAATGACTAATGACTAATGACTAATGACTAAAAAACAGAAATTTCCTTACCTAGTTGGTTCTAAGTGGACAGCACAGCAAAAAGTTGATGGCTGGCGGCACTTTCAAGTAGTCAATCGTAAAAATCAGGCTAACTGGGTTTACGCCGAAATGGTTGCTGCTTGTGATCCTAAAGTCCGTTTCTGGATAAATGCCAAATTATTACAAGATAACTCCCAGTGGCAAGCTGGCTGGCAAACATTACAGGAAATCCACGGACTTGGAACTGAGGTGTCCTGATTTGCTTCGTTCCCAGTCAGAGACTGGGAATGCCCCTCAAGAGGGCTGCCGCCTCCTAAATTTGGGAATTTAATAATTTTTTACAAAACCAGACTAACTTACTCTCAAGCAGCAATTAAATGGTTGTGACTACCGACTGAAAACTGGGAATTTATCTGTGATCGCAAATTCCACTAGTATTTCCAGCATAGGGCTGCATATACCTCTCTTTACCCTTGAAAGAGCGCCCCAATGCCTTGAAAACACGTTGTCCGACCATCAGCTAATTCTATGAAAAGCATTCAAAAAAGCCGATTTCAGCTTTTTGTATTTTGTAACTATTTTTATACAAATAAGTAATAAAAACTGTTTATTTATCATTTTTAGAGCTAATAAAGTCTTTAAGCCTCATAAAAACCCAAATAGATATAATTGTAATTTAATTCATCACATAAGACCGTTTTACAAATTAAGAGCCACTTTCTTTTCTAGGTAATTTGCCCAATAATGACATTCACAGACCTCACGCATCGCCATCTCAGGAAAGGTGAAGGCAAATGTTTGAGCCACAAGTTTGACAAAAAGCTATAAGAGGCAAATAAAAGTGAAACTAGCAGTCTACGGAAAAGGTGGTATCGGTAAATCCACAACTAGCTGTAATATATCCGTCGCCCTAGCTAAACGTGGCAAGAAAGTGCTGCAAATTGGTTGCGACCCCAAACATGACAGTACCTTTACCCTGACTGGGTTTTTGATTCCGACAATTATCGACACCCTCCAAGAAAAGGACTATCACTACGAAGATGTCTGGCCGGAAGATGTAATTTATAAAGGCTACGGCGGTGTGGATTGCGTAGAAGCTGGTGGGCCTCCTGCGGGTGCTGGGTGCGGTGGATACGTAGTCGGTGAAACCGTAAAATTACTTAAGGAACTCAACGCCTTTGATGAATACGATGTAATTCTCTTTGACGTTCTGGGTGACGTAGTTTGCGGTGGTTTTGCAGCACCACTAAACTATGCAGATTACTGCCTGATCGTTACAGACAATGGCTTTGATGCTTTGTTTGCGGCTAATCGCATCGCTGCTTCAGTCCGTGAAAAAGCACGAACTCACCCACTGCGTCTAGCTGGGTTAATTGGCAACCGCACCTCCAAGCGCGACTTGATTGAAAAATATATAGAAGCAGTGCCAATGCCAGTTCTAGAAGTTTTACCTTTAATCGAAGATATCCGTGTTTCCCGTGTGAAAGGTAAGACTTTGTTTGAGATGGCAGAGCAAGATCCTTCCCTAGACTACGTTTGCGACTACTATCTCAACATCGCCGACCAAATTCTGGCGCGTCCAGAAGGTGTTGTGCCTAACGACACACCAGATCGTGAGTTGTTCTCTTTGTTATCCGATTTTTATCTAAATCCGGGTAAACCCCAGGTTCCTAATTCAGAAGAGGAACTAGACTTGATGATTGTATAAATCACCAAGTTCTCAGGATGAGGGACAATAACATGGCATTCTTTCACAGCTTTACAGACTCATTAAAGCAAAAATGGTTGCAATTTTTCCAGAACAATCGGGACTGGATTACGCTGCACATGCAAGTGGAATCGGTGTACACTCCTGATGGCGGGAAGCGACCACCTTCTTACCTCATCCTGGGAGTAGTTAACGCCCTAGAGCCAAAGCTAGCGCAGTTAATGTTGCCCTTTGCCAAACTCAATCCTGATGCTGATACCCTGATTGAAGTGCTGGATTTGCATTTTGACCCAGATTTCGCTCTTGGTAATCGCTTCGTCAACCTAGAAGTAGAGAGATTCGTAGAAGAAGCAGCAGCTGTCAGCAAGCAATAGAGGGTGGGTGAGGCGATGTCAAATTGGCAGCTGAGAATTGATCCTGTAGTTTTTAATAGTTGTTTCTGCACACCTTGGTTTGTCACTAAAAACAAATCTCGCGTGTAATCTGTATTAAACTTTATCATCGCTGCTTGAGAGCCATCTTTGGAGAAAGCTTGTACTAAACCAAACTGCGGCAGAAAATCTAGGGGTTTCCTGGCATCACCTTGCAGTGGTAGGATGGCTGCTCCCTGTCCTTGGGCAACTGCTACGGCTTGACTATCTGGTGTGATCATAAAGTCTCCCCCAGGTTGGCTTTGCAGACGTTTAGGGGTGGGTTTTTCTGCTGAATCGTTACTGGTTGCTGGCATAAGCCATAGTCCAAAGTCGCCGGGATTTGTTTTATTGCCCCGTTGAATCACAATAGTTTGCCCATCAGGTGATAAGTCAAATTTCAGGTTTTGATAATCTTTACTATCTAAAACTAAGTCAACTTTGCCTGCTGGTTCTACTTCTTGTCCAGATTTACCAGGAACGCCTGTTGTCACTGTGTACAGTTGGGCTGAAAGTAAGTCTTGGTTCTTAGTGGC
>NZ_JAIVFR010000896.1 GCF_020829685.1 Nostoc sp. CHAB 5715
GTTTTTGTGGTGGTAGTAACGGTTTTAACCTCTCCCAACGTTCGTTGCTTAAGTCTCCTCGGTTTATCATCATCATAAAGCGATCGCATCTTTTTTAGGATACAACGAGTTTGAAAACACGCCCTAGTCTTAACTCCTCACAACCAAAGATAAAAATAGGTGTAGTTTACATCTAGGTTGTCTGACAGGAGTCGAGAATGAGGTCAGTAAAAGTACGAAGATTTAGCAGCTGTTTTTTGAAGATTGAACCAAGAGCAAGAGGTAAACCAATTAGCTATTAACTCTTAAACTTGGCATTGGATACGATTGATGCTGCTTAAAATCGGCAAAGTCACAGATTGAGTTAAATGGACAAAAGCGGCAATGAGAGCCAGGATTGGGAGGGAATATTTTACTGAAATTACTAGTTTGTTCCTGATATTTTTGCAAATCGTGCTGGTGCTTGTGGGCAATATTAGCTAACTCAAATTTTAAGTATTCTAATTCACTATTATTGATGCTAATTAACTCAGACTTTTTACATATTTCTAAATTATAAAATGATGCAACGGCTTCCCGTCCAGGGTAAAGATAACGAGCAGCTACCAAATAAACTAATGCCTGTCGTCGGTCAAAAGTCGACTTACCAGTTTTGAAATCTAAAATATGTATTGTGCTATCAGACTCAATAAAAACGCAGTCCATAGCCGCATATAAACGAAAGCAATAATCTTCTTGTTCAACTACTATCGGTTTAGGAAAGCCTTCATCACCCGGAGTTAATTGGATAATATCTTTATCCAAAAGCAACGGCGCATCGTGATATTTTTGCAAAATTTGCAGCACGCGTTGCTGAACTTGAAGGCTTGAGTTGCCTAATTTAAGTAGCTGTGCAACTCTTTCTACACCATCTGCTTGCTTCAAAAGATGCCTGTGATGATGAAACTCATAAACGCCTTTTTGGGCAAGTATGCCAATTCTCTGGGGTGCGGTGGCTTGCCCTAAAAGCGCTTTGACTTTTGGTTCGTGTTGCCGCGCTTTGATAAACCCCCGTCTCATCTGGCAATGCCAGCGTTCTTGCCCGGTCGCTGGGGCAACTAGAGACCAAAGGTGATAACTGGCAAAAGGTCGATCGGGGGTTGACATTGCTCAGAAACAGTGAGAGAAAATACGGTGGGGAGAAGTTTAAACTAAGGCTTCCTTAGAAAAGAACTTCAGAGGATAGTTGCTGCTACACACGCTTTGCGGGAAGCTTTTATAGTACTGATAATGTACGGGAGCAAGTGGCAAAAATGTCCAGCAAGATAAAATTTGGTACTGATGGATGGCGAGGGATTATTGCCGATGACTTTACTTTCCCCAATGTGCGGAAAGTAACAAGGGCAATTGCCACTTACTTAGATACAGCCTACACAAAAGATAGACCAGTACTTATTGCCTACGATACTCGCTTTTTAGCTGACCAGTTTGCCCAAACAGCGGCCCAAGTTTTGGCAGACTTGGGTTGGACTGTGAAAATTACTGATCGGGATTGTCCCACACCAGTAATTGCCTACAACGCCCGTCATCTAAATTCCGCTGGGGCGTTAATGTTTACTGCTAGTCATAATCCAGCACCCTACTGTGGAATTAAATATATACCCGATTATGCTGGGCCTGCCACTTCTGAGATTACTGATACTATTGTGGCAAATATAAAAAGTGCATCGGATGAGTTGCCTGGGAGTAACCCATCAGGTTCAATTTCAATTTTCGATCCGAAACCAGATTACCTGCAATTTATCTACACTCTACTTGACGTAGAAAAGATTAAAAACGCTAATTTAAGGGTAAAGTACGATGCTCTGTATTCTACCTCTCGCGGCTATTTAGATGAAGTTTTGCAACATAGTGGCGTTCAGTTAGAAAGTTTCCACAATTGGAGGGATGTTTTATTTGGGGATGGAATGCCAGAACCCAAAGGAGAACAATTAGTTGAGTTAGTGGAAGCAGTAGTTCGCGATCGCGCTGATTTGGGTTTGGCGACGGATGGAGATAGCGATCGCTTTGGTATCGTCGATGAACAAGGAACCGTCCTGACTCCGAATACTGTGCTGTTAGTTCTAGCACGTCATTTAATCAAAAACAAAGGTAAAACTGGCGCGATAGTCCGCACTGTGGCGACAACCCACCTACTAGATAATTTCGCTGCTAAAAATGGGTTGCAAATTTACGAAACACCAGTTGGTTTTAAATACATTGGCGAAAAAATGCGGGAAACTGCCGTGTTAATTGGTGGAGAAGAATCAGGTGGTTTGAGTATTATCGGGCATATTCCCGAAAAAGACGGGGTGTTAGCCGATATGCTGGTGGCAGAAGCGATCGCCTATGAAGGCAAACCTTTAAGTCAACTTGTCAAAGAAGCGATCGCCCAAGCCGATGGCCCACTTTACAACAACCGCCTAGACTTGCACCTGTCAGAGGCGCACAAAATCGCCGTCATCGACTCCTTTACTAGAAATCCACCTACAGAGGTAGCAGGAATTAAAGTCAAGGAAGTGGGGCGTAAAGACGGTATTAAGCTCTATTTAGAAGAAGGTAGCTGGGTTTTACTGCGTCCTTCCGGTACAGAACCACTGGTGCGCGTCTATCTAGAAACCCACACACCCGAAAAACTCACCAAAATCGCCCAAGAGTTAGAGAGTGCCATTGCTAAACTAGAGGGATAAGAATTAGGAGTTAGGAGTTAAAAGTAGAGACGCGATTAATCGCGTCTGTTAGGAGTTAAAAGTGAAGAGTTGTAAATTAACAATTTTTAACTTTTAAATGCTATTAACAGTTATGAGTTATGAGTTCTAAATTAACAATTCTTAACTTCTAAATCCTATTAACAGTTATAAGTTATGAGTTCTAAATTAATAACTCCTAACTTCTCACTCCTAACTTCTCACTTTTAACTCCTAACTCCTCACTTCAATCAAAGTATGAAAATCGCTCCTTTTTTGACATCTGTAGTTTTAGCGGTTTGGGTAATAGCGATCGCAATTATTTCAGTCCAAAATGCCACACCCGTATCGTTAAAATTCTTAACATTCCAATCGATTCAAATACCAATGGGTTTAGTGCTGGCTTTTAAAAGTTAAAAATTGT
>NZ_JAIVFR010000897.1 GCF_020829685.1 Nostoc sp. CHAB 5715
GTTCCACCAACTGACTTCAAAAAGACTGGCTTTACCAGTAAAATAGCCAATTACATCACAGAAAAAGGAAAACAATACCATCGCAATTACGAAGTGGACAACGATGGGATGAATCGTATCTGGATAGGGTAAATTGTGGTCGTTCAAAGATGTAAAATACTCAAGCATTGTCTTCTCCTGGACATATCTACCGCACTTTGGTCAATCAATTTTGGATTGCCTATTTTGGATTTTAGATTTATTCCGTCCCTGACGAGATATAAACCAGAAGACCTTAATCCAAAATCGCTAGTTAAACTGCAATGATTGATGGATACTAACTAACATCACTACAAGTATCCATCCATAATTGACCGCAATCTGTTCAATATGTGCGCGGTGCAATACGCTTAATTATGTCTTAGCTTTTTGTAGACAAATTTAGTAAACTTGCCTTTAGGGAACTACTTTGGTTGCAATTAATTTCCTCACGCCAATAGTCTGCAACAGCAATTTTTGATGTAGCTAAACCAAATCGCTGTCATTTGTTGATTTGCTTAACCTATCTTTTAGCTTAAGTAAATTTTTATGAATTGTCAAAACAATAATAATTAAAATTTTAAAAGTTAGTTATCTAGCAAAAATATATTTCTATAATGTATCTATTTTGGCATTAACTAAAATTCAAAAAAACCATAAGTATCATATTTTTTATGTAAAGCATTTCACAATGATAAAATTTTTAATTGTAATGTAAATGACAAATATATAGGACTCCTATTTGATTGCGTGAAAAAACTCCGTACAACTCGAAAGGGCTGATTCCCTACTCCCCACTCCCTACTCCCTACTCCCTGCCTACGCAAATAAGTTCAAAAATCAAATCGGATTGCTATATATAATTTTGGTTAGTGGATGTAAAAGCGAGTCAAGGTAAGTTAATAGCTGTGGTGGAACTGGAGAATGCTGAAAGGATTTGATGAGCCATCAAGTCACACTAACAGGTGTGAAGACAGAACAAGTGGCATTTGAGATTGTGGTAATTGGTACTTCTTTGGGCGGATTATCAGCCTTAAAAATTCTCCTGGGTAATTTACCAGCAGACTTTCTAGTGCCGATCGCGATCGTGCAACACCGTCACAAGGAGTCTAACAACACACTCCAGGAGTTATTACAAGAATATACTTCGTTGCCGATTCGAGAAGTGGAAGACAAAGACGAAATATTACCAGGACATATCTACCTAGCTCCAGCAGATTATCACTTGCTGGTTGAACCAGGTCACTTTGCCCTCTCGACTGATGAGCCTGTTTCTTATGCCAGACCATCTATCGATGTGTTATTTGAGTCAGCAGCCGATGTCTACAGTGAGCAAGTTATTGGTGTAATATTGACAGGAGCAAACCAAGATGGTATGCAAGGTCTTAAGAAAATAAAGTCGCGGGGAGGACTTACTATCGTACAAGAACCTGCTACAGCCCAAAGCGATGTTATGCCAGAAGCAGCAATTTCTGCTGTTGCAGTAGACTGGATTTTGACACTCTCAAACATTGCTTCCCAAATGGTCAAGCTTTGTCATTAATTACGGAAATAAACCCATGCAGATGGAACCCAAAGTAAACATCCTCCTAGTGGATGATAAACTAGAAAATTTGCTAGCACTAGAAGCAATCTTGGAAAAACTGGGAGAGAATCTGGTAAGAGCTACTTCTGGGGAAGAAGCTTTGAGGTGTCTGCTACATCAAGACTTTGCAGTGATTTTGCTAGATGTGCAAATGCCAGGGATGGACGGCTTTGAAACTGCAACTTTAATTCGCAATCGGGGGCGATCGCGTCACACTCCAATTATCTTTCTCACTGCCTTTAGCACCAGCGACCAAATGCTGTTTAAAGGCTATGCCTTGGGTGCAGTTGATTATTTACTCAAACCATTAGACCCCAATATTTTGACTTCTAAAGTCACAGTATTCGTAGAACTATTTCAGAAAACAGAAGCCGTCAAGCAACAAGCAGCGCAGCTAGTAGCTGTCAATGCGGAACTCAGGCAAAGTGAAGAACGATTGCGATCGCTGAGTACCTGTTCACCCGTTGGCATTTTTGAAATTGATACTGAAGGAGGATGTAGATATACTAATCCTCGCTATCAGATAATTTGTGGCTTGAAAGCAGCAGAGAGTTTACAAAAAAGATGGCTAGAATCTGTTCATCCAGAAGATAGAGAACGAGCAGTTGCCAGTTGGTCTAACTACATCCATGAAGGTCGTGATTACTCTGAAGAGTTTCGATTTCAAACCGCTCATGGCATTGTCCGTTGGGTTCAAGTTCGCTCATCACCCATGCTTTCCGGTCAAGGAGAATTGCTGGGATATGTAGGCACTCTTGAAGATATTACTGAACGCAAACAAGCAGAAGAAGTCCGCGCTCAAGTGATTCGAGAACAGACGGCAAGAGCCGAAGCAGAAGCAGCAAATCGGATGAAAGATGAGTTTCTCGCTGTTCTCTCCCACGAACTCCGCACACCCCTAACCTCAATGCTGGGCTGGTCAAAAATCCTCCGCTCTAAGAAACTTGACGAGAAAGCCACTTCCCGCGCCCTCGAAGCAATTGAACGCAACGCTATATCTCAGATGCAACTAATTGAGGATATCTTAGATGTATCCCGGATTATCCGTGGTCAGTTGCGATTAAATGTATCTGCGGTGAATCTGATCGCAGTAACGGAGGCAGCCCTAGAGGCAGTGCGTCCCCTAGCAGAACCAAAAGATATTAAGTTAAATACTGTTTTGGATACTTCGGTCGGGTCAGTTTATGGCGATCCAGCCCGATTACAGCAAGTTGTCTGGAACCTACTAACTAATGCCATTAAGTTTACCCCTAAAGGTGGCAGGGTAGATGTGAATCTGTCAGTAGTCTGTGGTGAAGAACAACAAACAACTCATAAATACGCCCAAATTCAAGTTATCGATACGGGCATTGGTACAACATCCGAGTTTTTACCCAAAGTATTTGAGCGTTTCCGGCAAGCAGACAGCACCACAACGCGATCGCACAATGGATTAGGATTAGGACTAGCGATCGTCCGTCATCTAGTAGAACTGCACAAGGGTACAATCTTTGCCGAAAGTTT
>NZ_JAIVFR010000898.1 GCF_020829685.1 Nostoc sp. CHAB 5715
GATGGCGACAAAGGCAGCATACAAGCATTTAGGATTCACGCCGCCTAATGAACAATTGTCATTATTGTAATTATGGGCATTGGGCATTGGGCATGGGGCATGGGGCATGGGGCATGGGGCATTGGGCATGGGGCATTGGGCACTTGTACTGAGCGAAGTCGAAGTATTGGGCATTGGGCATTGATACTCGTAAATGAGTCTTTAAACTCCATTAATGAGTCTTTGAACTCCTTTAAAGAGTCTTTGAACTCCTTTAAAGAGTCTTTGTACTCCATTAAAGAGCCTTTGAACTCCATTAATGAGCCTTTGAACTCCATTAATGAGTCTTTGAACTCCATTAATGAGCCTTTGAACTCCATTAATGAGTCTTTGAACTCCATTAATGAGTCTTTGAACTCCATTAATGAGTCTTTGAACTCCATTCTTCGCCCCATGCTCAATGACAAATGACAAATGACAAATGACAAATTAGGTAAACCTAGATGATTAAGTTGATTGGTATTTTTGTTAGTTTGTTACTTGTGTTTGGCTGGGGTACTCCAGTCATGGCACAATCTCAACCGCCCATTACTCAAGAACAGTTAAAACAAGGTGATGAGTGGGCCAATCAAGCGTTTGCAGCGACGAATCAAGGTGATTTTGCGACGGCTGAAACTTACTGGACAAAGATTATTGAGCAATTTCCGACAAATGCGGGGGCGTGGAGTAACCGGGGAAATTCGCGGGTAAGTCAGAATAAGTTACAAGAGGCGATCGCAGATTATAACAAAGCCATAGAACTAGCGCCGAATGTTACCGATCCATATTTGAATCGGGGGGCGGCGTTGGAAGGGATGGGAAAATGGGATGATGCGATCGCAGATTATAATCATGTCTTAGAACTCGATCCTAATGATGCGATGGCGTATAATAATCGGGGAAATGCCAAAGCGGGTTTAGGAAAATGGGATTTAGCGATCGTAGACTACAAAAAATCTAATGAGATAGCCCCGAATTTTGCCTTCGCCCGTGCTAACTACGCCCTTGCTCTTTATGAAACAGGTCAAAAAGAGCAAGCAATTCGTGAGATGCGAAATATTGTCCGTAAATATCCCAAGTTTGCCGATATGCGTGCCGCCCTCACAGCTGCATATTGGGTAAATGGAGAACAAGGGGAAGCTGAAAGTAACTGGGTAGCAGCTTATGGACTCGATAGCCGCTATAAGGATATCGACTGGGTAAAAAATATCCGTCGTTGGCCGCCCAGCATGGCATCAGCTTTAGATAAGTTCTTGAAACTCCAGTAATATCTATGGGCATTATCCTCTGTGCATTGTTTGATATTAAAATTTTGGGCGTTGCTGAATCAAGGGATGATTCTTGTAGGGTGGGCGTCTCGCCCGCCCTGAAATACAAGGGACGGGCAAATCGCCCCATCCCACAAAACTAGCAAAATCATCCCGCAAATATGCAACGCCAAATTTTGATCATATACTTTGCACATAATCACGGATAATAGTTCTACTCTCTTCACATTTTTTGAAGGTTTTGCAATGACTCATTTTGGCATTCTTTGTCCTGCTGCGATCGGTCATCTCAACCCAATGTGTGCTTTGGGCAGAGAACTGCAACGGCGCGGTCATCGTGTCACCCTATTCCACATTCCTGATGTCCAAACAAAGGTACAAAAAGCTGGCTTAGAATTCTGGACAATTGGAGAAGTTGAATTTCCACTTGGAAGTCTGGAACCAATGTATAAAAAATTGGGTGGAATGAGTGGACTACCAGCATTGCGTTTTACGATCAGTTGGCTAAAAAAAGAAACAGCCATGCTTTTCCGTGAAGCACCAGGGGCACTCTCGAAGGCAGGTATAGAAGCGCTGTTAGTAGACCAAGTAACGCCTGGGGGTGGAACCATTGCCGACTTTGCCGAGATACCCTTTGTTACTCTGTGTAATGCTCTACTAATCAATAGAGAAGACGGAGTTCCCCCCTACTTTACGCACTGGGGCAATAACCAAGGCTGGTGGTATCGTCTGCGAAACCGAGCAGGTAACTTTTTGCTTAACCGCTTATCACAAACAATCTGGGATTTAGTATTAGATCAACGTCGTAAATGGAATTTACCACCTTACATCAAGCGTGAAGACGCTGCCGGGAAACTGGCTCACATCTGTCAGTTACCTGCTGAGTTTGACTTTCCACGAGAAGAGTTACCCAAGTGTTTCCATTACACTGGTCCGTTGCAAGATCCATCAGGGCTAGAACCCATCTCTTCATCTATATCTTTCCCCTTTGAAAAGTTAAGCGCTCAACCATTGATTTTCGCTGCCTTGGGAACTTTGCAAAACCGCAAAGAAGAAATTTTTCAGAGTATTGCTGAGGCCTGTATGGGGTTAGATATGCAACTAGTAATCTCTCTGGGTCAGCCAGAAAGAAAAGAATTACTCCCTAATCTACCTGGTTCGCCTTTGGTGGTAACTTATGCACCCCAACAGCAATTAATTTCAAGATCCGTCTTGACCATTACCCATGCTGGGATGAATGCAGTGCTAGGGGCTTTAAGTAGTGGAGTCCCCCTGGTAGCTATTCCGATTACTAATGAACAGCCAGGAATTGCTTCCCGTATAGCTTACACCGGTGCTGGTGAATTTGTAGCGCTGTCTAGCTTGACTTTACCCAGGCTGCGAGACACTATTAAGCGGGTGCTGACAGAAGACTCTTACAAAAAGAATGCCTTGAGACTACAAGAGGCGATTCAGCGAGCCGGTGGTGTCAGTCGAGCGGCTGATATTATTGAACAGGCGGTATCTACAGGTAAGCCTGTCTTATAGTTCTGAAAATAGTTTTCTGTACCATTGGCAGTAATCATCCACAAATTTTATAGTTTCAGCAGCCTCTCTTCCCCAAAACATAGCCCAGCAAGGAGTTTACGACACTTTATCCTGTTTGCATATTTTCCCAACTTAGGGTCATAAGTTGGTAATTTAGGGAATAATATCACGTCCGGTTAAACAGTTGTCATTGCGAACGGAGTGAAGCAATCGCTCCAGACGTTGTGATTGCTTCGTTTCACTTCGTTCCACTCGCAATGACATATCACAAGTAATTTATCGGACATG
>NZ_JAIVFR010000899.1 GCF_020829685.1 Nostoc sp. CHAB 5715
CGGCGGGGGTAAATCCATCACAGGTTTAGATTTGGGAGCAGTTTCAAAGGCATTATTTGCTTTTTTCTTGGGAGTAGAAGAAAATCCGTCGCCCAATAAATCTAAGAGATTTCCTTGACCACTAGCTCTGTCTTTAGCGCGAGATTGTGCCCAATCATACACTAATTCTAAGTCGTTAATTAACTGTTGACGGTTGGGTTCAATTTTGTCAAAGGCTCCACAGTAAATCAGCGATTCCAGAGTCCGGCGGTTAACAGCACGTAAATCCACGCGATCGCAAAAATCAGCCAGGGATTTAAATCCTGTCTCATTTCTCGCCTCCAAAATACAAGCGATCGCACTCTGTCCCACGTTACGCACTGCCGAAAATCCAAACAGAATCTTTCCTGCCGTTGGCGTAAAATCAACACCAGAACGATTAATATCTGGTGGATCTATGGAAATACCCATATTTGTACAGTTAGTAATATATCTCTGTACCTTATCGGTATCGCCACTGTTAGCCGTTAACAGCGCAGCCATATATTCCAATGGATAATTAGCTTTTAAATATGCTGTTTGATAAGTTACATAACCATAGGCCGTTGAATGGGATTTATTGAAACAATTGGAAGCTATTAACCCATTTTTGAGCGCAAAATTATGGTCACGATCAACCCCTATGTCATAGACATTTTGTTTTCCTAAATATTTGCGTGTGACTATTTTAATCATCCTACCTTACCCCAGAAAAAATTTTTGCCGATTGATCAAATGATGACAATTGTAATTTTTGTAATACTATAACAAAAAATTATATCACTATAAAACACTGCTATACTATTACACAAGAATAGCCAAAATATATCTAACTTTTGATAAACCATTAGATAGACTGTTAACAGCTATACAATTGCTGTTTTAAAGCTTATTAAACCGTTCCAATACATATCAATCCGCTTAGTCAGATGCCTGGAGAGTGGAGAAGAAGCAGGGGATCTCTTAGCTGGGAAAAAAAATTTTACAAGAGAAAGCAGTTCTTACTGGAGGAAAGAAGTATTAATGAAAACTTTAATTGTGGGTGTAAAATCTACTAGTATATTTCGACTACGCTCAATAACAAAAAAGATTTATGTCGATAGCGCAGCGTTAGCGAGTCAGACGCTCCTACCTCGCTAACGCAACGCTTACGAGCGTCGCGGAAAATGCCCCCCTTGTACTGAGCGCAGTCGAAGTATGCCCCCTGCCTCTGTGCCTCTATCCAATGCCCAATGCGTCAGTTACTATCGTTGAAAAGCAACTCAGTATAAGAGGGTGTAGGTAGGTGAAAGTCGCGTTGATCGTATTTTTGGTAGTGGTTGTGGGATTGTTTGTGGTAGTCGAGATCGGACTGCGATCGCTCTTTGGCTTTGGTAATCCCCTGATTTATATTGGCGATGAGCAGATTGGTTATTTATTGGCTCCTAACCAGCGTACCCGTCGTTTTGGTAATCGCATTGAAATTAATGAGTATTCCATGCGAGGTAGTCCGCTCAAGAAGACACCTGCACCTTCTGGGCTGCGAGTTTTACTGTTAGGCGATTCTATTGCTAATGGTGGCTGGTGGACAGATCAGACTAATACAATATCCACGATGATGATGCGTTCTCTGGCATCATCCACTAATGGTAATTATCAGGAAGTAGAAGTGCTGAATGCTTCAGCTAACTCTTGGGGGCCAAGGAACGAGTTAGCTTATTTACAGAAGTTTAGCAATTTCAACGCGCAAGCAGTAGTGTTATTAATTAATACCGATGATTTGTTTGCTACTGCTCCCACTTCTTTACCAGTAGGACGCGATCGCAACTATCCCGATAGTAAACCTCCCTTAGCATTGGTGGAAGTATGGCAACGTTATATCCTCAAGCAACAGCCAATTCTGGAAATGAAAGCAGTGCAAAATGAAGCAGGCGATCGCGTGGGGATTAATTTGGAGGCGATCGGCAAAATTCAAGCCCTGACTCGCCAAACCAACAGCCAATTTCTACTAGTCATGACTCCCTTACTGCGAGAAATTGGTGAACCAGGCCCCCGCGATTACGAAATTATTGCACGCCAGCGTTTGAACGATTTTACTAAAGCCCAACAAATTAACTATATAGACTTTTTACCGATATTCAATTCAATTCCCAACCCGCAAGCTTTGTATCACGACCACATTCACCTCAACTTACAAGGTAATAAATTTGTCAGTGAAGTTATGGAGCGATCGCTTTTGGAAATTCTAACGGAGATACCACTTCCTCAGAGCTACTAAATTTGTGGAGTTATTTTTTATAAAAAATTAAACAATATGTTGAAAGATGACTTTTAGTAAATCCCCTTGTGTAAAAGGCTTAGTTAAATAACCTGATGCTCTTACTATCTTAGCTTTAGCTCTATCTAGAAACCCTAGTTTTTCTGACACCATAATCACAGGCATATTTGTAAAATTTGAGTGTTTACGCAGCAAAGAACAAAGTTCATATCCATCTAAATTAGGCATTGAAATATCCAACAAAATGATGTCGGGTTTGGTGTGAACAATCTGCATTAAAGCTTTTAAAGAATCGGTGACTCCCACAACAGAAAATATTTGCTCATCTAAATAACTCTTAATAGTATTCAATACCGTAGGACTGTCATCAATACAAAAGATTGTGTAGATTTTTTTGTCAGCAGGTGGTTGGGTGATTCGCTGACCCCTATGTTCATTGGTATTAATAGAGTAGGTTGGTGGCTTATAGCCGTTTGTTGTAGACGAGTTTGGTGTACTTTTGCTTTTAGGTTTTAGCTCATTTATTTTGAACAATTCTGAAGGGTCTGATTGAGAAGTTGGCGATGTCTGACGATAACCCGCTTCCCTTCGGGGTGTTTGACATCGTTCAACGAGTAAGCGGAGATTCAGATGACAAAACTTTGGCATGTCATCCAGAAAGCTTTCAGGAATAAATTCATAACTTCCCTCGTCTAAGTTCAGAAATGACTCCAGAACTTCTAGAGCCAATTGCTCTATCAGTATCGGCGCATGAGAGGGTCTGATATATTTCTGATTAACTAAACAACAAATAGCCATATAATCTGGGTTCGGT